>JAWSUF010000003.1:300000-501385 GCA_033549365.1 Acidobacteriota bacterium | reverse complement strand
CAACTTAGAGTTAGGTGCTACGTTGGCAGCTGCGTATGTTTTTGATTTTGCTTAAGTTATAGGAGGCTCATGGAATATTGGCGAAAGTCGGGTTCGTCTCGGGAGACTTCCATCGAGCATCGCGCTTCTCTTCCGCCGGGGTGTCTGGATCTTTCCGGTCCTGGCCCTGCCCTTTTGCCTTTATCCTCTTGCCCATACCATCCGAAAACCGTCAAGTTTCGGGTTTTATTTATTCGACCATTTGCCGGGATTCGTCGGCAACATCGGATTGGGCGTCGTCGTTCTCTTCATGATATCCGCGTTCGGTTTCATCGACGTCGCCAGAGAGCGGCGGAGGGATATTCTATTGCTTGTCGGAGCGGCGGCCTTCTATATGGCCCCCCTGGTTTTCGGGACCCCTCCTGGAATTACCGTCGTTCGCGGCTATATGCTGATCAGCTCCTGTTTGTTGATGATCGCCGCTGTTTTATGCCTGGACGCCTGGGCAGGTCGCCGTCCCCGGGCGGCCGCCGCCGTCGCAATTCTGTGTTTTCTGTCGACATTCTGGGGAACCGCCGAGAGCATTTTCGGACGTGACCGCCTGTTCGATCCAACTCTGGTCAAGATCGAAAGGGGCGGGATGTCCCCCGATCCGGGATCCAAAGCAGCGGGATATCTCCTGCGCCGTCACCTCGATCCGGACGCCGAGGTTCAGGCGATTCACAGGAACATCGAGCCTTTGAATCTTATTTACTATTTCGATCGGGAAGAAACCGCATACTACGACCTTTTGCTGGAAGAGACCCGGCTCGTGTTCGAGGAGGAAAAACACCGGATGGATGTCATCATCTGTGAACCCGAACAGGCCGCCTTTGTCGAGGCCTCGGGGGAATTCGTGCCGCGTATCGCGGTTTGGTCCGAGGGGGAACCCCGCCTCTGGATCTACGCGCGACCCCATGTCTCGCTTCCCGAGCTGTCCGTCGATGCTCGCGAGTTCAACCGGGCCTTTGACAAGACCTACGCACCCAAAGTCCGGCTGTGGTGAGCTGGAACGCGGGCCGTTCACATCAAGATAATACACGCTGCTCCCCGAGAACTATTGCTCGGCCAGCAATTCCGCGCCGGAGCCGCCTCATCGTGCCAGAGACTCCGGTTGTAAAAGAATTGATAGCTTGCCAGAAAGACCCCGATGAGAATGACGGCCAGAGATATCGTCGAGAGATTGATCTTCATTCCATCCAATAAATTACGCTTTTTTCGCCCTGTTTTTTTGGGTTTTTTTTATATGTTATCTATTATCAGTAACTTCCAGCAGCCGAAGCAGAAGGGCGTTTAATAATTGAACGTTGTCTCGCTCCAGGCGGCCCCGAGGTAGAGCGAGACGGCCCGGCCGATGATGAAAATGACAAAAACCAGAATGCCGAGACCGAGGGTCATGACGGCGACGGCCTTCACTGTGGAGACTTTTCGGGCCAGTCCCTGCGGGGCCAGGACGTCATAAAACCACTTCCCGACGAACACGAGCAGTAGAGTCAGGCCGAGGGCCAGGCGGTAGCCGTACGTCCGGGCCCGTGCGGCGTCTGCGGCATCAAATGTCAGGAAGGGCGAAACAAGCCACACGGCAAACACAATCAGCAGGGCGGTCAGGCCGACGCCCAACAGCTTGCTTTCGCCTGATTTGTTTTTCATCCGGGCCTCCGCCGCCTTTCCCCGTTATCTCTTGACGAGGGTCTTTTTCCGGATCTCCGGGAATCTCCTCCCTTGCATTTCATGACATTGACAGGATATCCCACCCCAGGGCGATAGTCAATTTTACAGGCGCCGATATTCTCCGGGCCGTTGACCGCCTGAAAACGATCGTGCTATAAACGGAGCGGAAATATCATGAATTTGTCCGTCTTCGGAGAGATCGTCGTCGTCCTGGGCGCCGACGACGTCGTCCCGGAGGAGTTCGAGACATCCATTGAGATCTTCACCCGCATCCTCGACAGATTCCACATCCCCCAGAACGTCATCGACGCCTAGGTCGCCGTGTTGAGGAGCGAATGTTATGGGATCCTCAGGGGAACATGCCGGGCCTTCAGGCCGGCCATGGACAAGATCACCGACCTGCTCAGCGCCGGGACGGCGGAGACCTACTACATCGGAAAGGGAGCGTGGACGGCGGACACGAATCTCAAGGACATCGCCCTCAGGGAAAAGACCGGAGCGACGATTCTGGCCGTCGTCAGGGGCGAACAGTTCTTCACCAGCCCCGGCGGCGATTTCAAGGTCTAGGACGGAGACACCCTGATCCTGGTGGCCAACCACAGGGACATGGATGTCGCCTTCCGGTATCTCAATTCCGGGGACGCCTGACGGATTGCGCCGCCCGACCTTGACACCGCTCTGAGTTCCGGCCTATGTTATCCGCGGAATGAGTGAACAAGAAAAGCGGCTCCGTCCGGCGGTCTTCCTGGACCGCGACGGAACCATCATCGAGGATCACGGCGACCTTCATGACCCGTCCCAGGTCAAATTCTTCGAGGATACGATCCCGGCGCTTCGTCGCCTGGCCGGGCGCTTCGTCCTGTTCATCGTCACCAACCAGTCCGGGGTGGCCAAGGGAACGATCTCCGCCCGGGATGTCGAGCGCATCAACGCCCATGTTCTCTCCCGTCTGGCCGAGGCCGGGATCGAAATAGCCGCAACCTATGTCTGCCCCCATGAACGCCGGGACGGCTGCCTCTGCATGAAACCGAACCCCTTTTTTCTCCTCAAGGCCGAAACGGAGCACGGGATTGACCTTCGGCGCTCCTTCGTCATCGGCGACCATCCCCACGACGTCGAATTCGCCAAGGCCGGGGGAGCCACGGGCATCTACGTCCTCACGGGACACGGGCTCAAGCACCTGGAGGGAGTCGCCGAAGGCACGGCGATCGCCGCCGGCATCCACGAAGCCGTCGAATTCATCCTCGAATGTTAAAAGCCTGCTTTGGCTGCTGGATTTAGCTGATAATAAACAACTTACAATTTTTTCAGCCGAAAAAACGGCCTTTTTCTCTCTAATTCATTTGTTATCAGTAATATCCAGCAGCCAAAGCAACCGAATCGGGTCGCCCGTGATATGTTCCAACCCGACGCCGGACAGCCCGGCCCAGGCTTTGACCGCATGCAGGTGCCGGCCGTATGTCAGGACCTTGTGGTGCCCCCTGATCTCGCGGACGTCCTTGACATCGTCCATGGCCATCACGAACGACGTCCGGCATCCCCCCACTCCGTCATCCGGACGGGTGTCGACATTGTGAAGGATGGCGCCCGCCGCATCCATTTTCGGGCCGCCCATCCCAAGCAGAAGGGCGTGTTGACACCTCCCAAACTCCCTTTTATACTCCCTCAAGATGGTTGAAGGGAACGAAAAAAGAAATTCTTATCCATCGCCCTGCGTGGTTTTTGTCAACACCGCCAGCGGGCGCTGCCAGGGCGAGTCGACACTGGCCGAGCTACGGGAGCTGCTGGAGGAGCGGTCCCTGGAGGCGACTGTCAAGTCGGTTGAGCCCGGAAACATCGAGGCGACACTCAGCACGGGATTGCCACCGCAACCGTCGCTGGTGGTCGCCGGGGGCGGAGACGGGACCGTGCGCACCATCGCCCGCGCTCTGGTCGGCACCGGGCACACCCTGGGCATACTGCCGCTCGGAACCATCAACCACCTCGCTCGCGACCTGCAGATCCCCCTCGATCTCGCCGGAGCGGTCGAGGTGCTCGCAGGCGGCGATGACCGCACCATCGACACCGGCGAGGTGAACGGCGAGCTGTTCTTCAACGCCTGCGTGCTCGGCGTCTATGCCGAGTTGGCGCGATTGAAAGCCCGTAGCCGCCTCCGGCACCCCGGATGGCCGGCACCGCTGCGGTGGATTGCGGACACGATCAGCTCGCTGTGGCGCATCCTGCGATCGTGGAGGGTGCAGCGTCTCGAGCTGCAGCTCGACGACCGCCACCTCGAGCACCGCGTCCCGCTGCTGATCGTCGCCAACAACCCCCTGCCGAGGCTGGCGGAGGCCCGACGCCTCGACAGCGGCCGGCTGGCGGTGTATGTGCCCGGAACCATCCGGCCGTTGTCGCTCGCCGCGCTCCTCGTGAGGGCGGTCGTCTTCGGACCGGACCGGGTCGATGCGTTGACGGTCCACATCGTCGAACGAGCCTATATTCGGATCTCCTCGAACGACCGAGCCGTGGTCGACGGTGAAGTCATCAAGCTCGAATCGCCGCTGTCCATCCGCATCCGTCCCAAGATCTGCACGGTTCGTGTGCCTCGGTTGCCGGACACGACTCGGACACGAGAGTAGGGAGGCGGCTGCGATGACTCGCATCGTGCATCTCTCCGATCTTCACTTCGGCGCCGTGACCCGGGAAACAGTCCAGCCCCTGTTGCGCGTCATCTTCGACCTCGAGCCTGGGGTGATCGTGATTTCCGGCGACCTCACCCAGCGGGCCCGGAAGCGCCAGTTCGAGCTTGCCCGAAACTTCGTATCCAGTCTCCCGGAAGCGACTCCGGTGATCGCCGTTCCCGGCAACCACGATATCCCGCTGTGGGACATCCTGCGGCGCCTGGTGGCGCCGCTTCGTCGCTTCGACCGCTACGTGACCGCCGATCCCTATCCGGCATTTTCCAATGACGAGGTCGCGATCGTCGGCGTCAACACCGCGCGCTCCCTGACCATCAAGAACGGCCGCATCAACCGGGAGCAGCTGGCGCGCATCGAACAGGTCCTTCAGCTGAGTCCGCCCGACGCCCTGCGGATCGTCGTCGCCCACCATCCCTTCGTCCTCCCCGAGGATGAGCCCCTCACCGATCGGGTGGGCCGGGCCGAGCTGGCGCTGCCCGTATTCCTCCGGGTCGGAGTCGACCTGCTGCTCACCGGACACCGCCACCACACCTGGACCAACTCGCCGTATCCCGGACTGCTGGCGGTGCACGCCGGCACCGCAACGTCGCGGCGCGTGCGTCGCGAGGACAACGCCTTCAACCTGATCGAGGTCCAAACGGAGTCGATCTCGATCCAGCGTTTCCTGTGGCAGCCGGAGGAGGAGATCTTCGCGGCGCCGCACTTCGACCGCATCCGCAGCTTTCCCCGAAGCCGCGGCAGGATCTTCACCGAGACGGAGGGCAAGACATCCGATCCGACCGAGGTGCCGCAATAGGGATCTGCTGCGCTCCGGGAATGACATGAGGGGCCGTTCCGGGATGACATGAGGACTGCCGGCGCAGGCCTCAGGATCATCTCTGACGGTCTTACGATGCTCTACTGCCAGGAAGAGGCAGCGTCCGGTTTCTCCCGGATTCCGAGGTAATAGGCCGCGTTGGCGTGGGGGTCAATCCGGGGTTCGATGCGGCCCGGCAGGGCGCTCAATACGGTGTTGACTCCCGGGCCGTGTCCCGCCGAATAGCTCCAACCGTGGCAGATGATGCCGATTGTCACCGCCCCTTTATGCCGGCCGGTGCCGAAGGCGTTATAATGGTCGCGGATGGCCACCACATCCCCAAGCCTAAGCTTCTCCAAATTATAGCGTTTCACGGTCTCGGGACAGGTCGTCTGGATGTCGTAATCTGAGGTTTCGACAAACGAGGCTCCCAATCCCGAACCCATGATGCGGCCCGGAATTTCCATCACCACGGGAACAACCAGCTGGCCGTCCTGGATGGCAATCCCCATCCTTTCCAAAAGTTCCGGAGAGATCATGTTCACCCGGACATCCTCGAAGCCTTCGATTTTCAGGCCGACCGCCCTGGCCCTGACCTGGAACTTGTCGTCCAGGGACAGTTTATCCAGCACATCCTTGGGGAACCAGATCAGGTCGCGCGCGGGCGAGTGACGGCCGATGTAGTATCCCTCAGCGCCTTTGGCTTCGCCGGTGATGACCTTGGCGGGATTGCCGATCCCGGACAGGATGGCGACGGCGCATTCGGCGGCGCTGTCCGCATCGCGGCCGTAAGTGGAGACGTCGGGCTCCACATGATCGGAGCTCGCCCAGCCGGAGGCGGAGTCTCCGATCGATACCGTGTAGTTTATCGAATGCATGCCGATGCCGATCCTCGGCGTTCCGTCATACGAGACGTTATAGCCTGCGCCGCGTGCCGGAATGGGCACGGACTCGACAGCGGTGGTGATCAGTTTGTCCTTGTTGGTTTTCAGAACGCCCGGTTCGGGGACGGAGCTCGGACGGGGAGCTTTCGTCTTCATCTCGATGCCCAGGAAGTTCCCGATATTGGCCTCGGGGTCGATCCGGGCGGAAAGCCGTCCCTCCTTCGTAGAGAGGATCGGAGTGACAACGATGCCTTGACCGGCCATGTCGCTCGGGCCGGAACAGACAACGCCGATGGTCACGCCGCCTTCGTAATAACCGCTCCCGTAGGTGCTCTGCACATCCTCGAGGTAGACAATGTCCCCGAAGCGAAGATCCTTGAGCCCGTATTTTTCAATGTCGGGAGGGTAGCAAGTCTGAATATATCCCCGACCCATAATATCCCCGGGAATCTCCTTGACGACAGGAACTTCAAGACGGCCGTCCGGTGTCTGAGAGACGAGACTTTCCAGAACTTCGGGTGATAAATTTTGAACAAAGACATCGTCAAACCCGTCGATCTTCAGCCCAACCCCCAAAGACTTGGACAGCATGACATCGCCGATGGACAGCTTGTCCAACACGGCGTCGTCAAAATGAACGAGGGCGAAACCGCGGAACTTGCCCGTGATCAATCCTTTTTCTCCTTTGGCCGCGCCGGACAGCAGCTTCACCTCGTTCCCGATGGATACCTGAGGAACCCAGGCTCCCCGGGCACGGTCATCGGGGCCATTGCCTTCGACCGCAACACCCATGGTCGCCCTGTCCCCGCTGGCCCATCCGAAAATCGGGTCGCCGATTTTCAGGTTATAATTGATTCCGCCGGTCCCAACCAGCACCTTGGGTGTTCCGTCCCAGGTGACGGCGTAGGACCGGGAAGGCTGGGCCGGAGCGATCTGGCCCTGGACCGCGATGGTCAGAAGCGTGTCCTTGTTGGTGGTTACAGGTTTCCGGTCAGCCTGTCCCGCTGCGGCCGCGATGTCCGGCGCGCACAGGAAAAAAGCCAGAATCAGGGACAACACGGCCGCGAAAAACAATCTGTTCTTTTTCATTTCACTCCTCTTTCTTAAATTTCTTCGAGTATCCAAAATTACCTCATGTCAAAAAATAAAGGAAGGCACAAATAAAAAATTTGTCCAGGACGCCGGTCTCCATCCGGACCCGAGGACGCGGTTTGTTGTTCCTGCGGTCGGCCTCGATGTCAGGGATCTAGACGCCGATTGTGAAGGCGTAGCCGTAGAAAAGCAGGGGGATGGCGAAGAGCCGCATCTCGTAAGAGATCGTCGCCGAGGCGATATAATTCCCGAATCCGGGGACCAGAATGCAGAGCGTGAGGGCAAAGACCAGGTTGCCCCAGATCCGGTGCGAGAACCTGAGGGGAGGTGCGCTGTAGTACCATCCGCAGAGGTTGCCTATGAGGACATACAAGAGAAGGAGAAAAGAGAAACCGTAGGCGGCGAAGAAACCGGCGGCGGCCAGGAAAGAGAGGGCAATCAAGGAGAGGGCGATCTTTTTCGCCGTTCCGGCAAGCTCGGGATGCCTGACGAGAACGCCGCTTCCGCCGCTGAACAACGTGGGTTTGGATATCCTGTCGCCTTTCGCATCGAAATAGTCGTTGCTGTAGGACACTGAAAGGTGGGCGAAGAAAAGGATCGCGTAGCCCCAGAAAAACCGATCCGCCGCAAAGGGGCTTCCGGATGAAACCGCGAGCAGATACCCCAGGAAATAGAGGAGCAGCCCGCCGAACACGAAGTGGAACCGCCCGAGGACGATCAGCGCCTTCAGGCGCCTCATCTCATCTCCTTCCTCTCAGATTGTGTGCACATGAAATCGTTCCAGCGGTCCCAACCGACTGTCACGGGGAGCATATAGGAAAGCCCGGGGAGGCGTCAAGGATGGGCATGAGGCGCTGAACCGGAAGTTCCGGACCCGCCCTCCGGTAGCCCGGAAAGGGAATTCAGCCCCCGGCCGAACCTGCCGAACCGGTTCCGGTCCGCGGGGAAGATGGCATCCACTTCACATTGCCCCCCCCACAATCCGACGCCGAAGAAGCCCTGAAGAAGATTTAATGTCAAGGTGGATTGATTCGGAAATCGATTCGATCTACAAAGAAAAAGTCTATGGCCAGACCGGAAGAATCAGGGAGTTCATCCGGAGGACAAGGTTACTGACCAAAATGCAGTAGACTGCAAAAAAGTCTTGACTAAATTGCAGCAGTATGCATAATAGTCATATGCGACGCTACCTCGAAGATCCGATCAGGAAGGATCTCGCGAAAAAAATCGTGATCCTGTCCGGCCCGCGCCAAGTGGGGAAAACCACACTGTCCCAAAGCCTGATCGAATCCCATGTGTATCTGAACTTCGATTCCGGACCGGACCGCGAGACCATCCGGAAGCTCGAATGGGACCGCTCGACTTCCCTGGTCGTCTTCGACGAGCTGCACAAAATGAAGAAATGGAAATCCTGGCTCAAGGGCGTTTTCGACACCGAGGGCATTCCCCCGGCCGTTCTCGTGACGGGTTCGGCCCGCCTGGACATCTCCTATCGGCTCCATCCGCTCACGGTCCGCGAGATCTGCGAGTTCCTTGCGGAAAAACCCGAAGACGCGCTCCGCGACCTTCTCCGCTTCGGCGGATTTCCGGAGCCCTATCTCGCAAAGGACGAGGATGCAGCCAGGCGCTGGAGGAGAACCCACCTGGATTCCATCATCCGCCAGGACATCCTGGATCTGGAAAACGTGAGGGACTTGAAGTCCCTGGAAATCCTGGTCGATCTGATCCGGGACCGCGTGGGTTCGCGGATATCCATGGCCTCCCTGGCCGGAGATCTCGGCGTATCTCCGCACACCGTCCGCCATTGGCTTCAGATCCTGGAGCAGTTGTGCGTCGTCTTTTCCGTGCGTCCCTACCACCGCAATATCGCCCGGAGCCTGCTCAAGGATCCCAAGTATTACTTCTATGATGTCGGCGCCGTCAAGGATGATGCCGGAGCCCGGCTGGAGAATCTCACGGCCGCCGCACTTTTCCGCGAATTGCACCTCATCGAGGATACGACCGGCAGAAAAACGGCCCTCCACTATCTCCGGGACAAGGAAAAAAGGGAGACAGATTTCCTGGCGGTCATCGACGGCCGCCCGGCGCTCATGGTCGAGGTCAAGGCCGGAGAGGACAGCTTCGACAGATCCCTGTTCCACTTCCAGGGGTTTCTGCCGGGGACGCGGGCGGTGCAGATCGTTCCCGGCTTGAAGAGGAAAAAACAGTCGGGGCGCGTCGAAATGGTCGCCGCCCACGAATTCCTGCGGCGACCGGCCGAATATCTCCTTTCTCCGTTGCCCAAGAGCGCCTCCTGAACCGGCCGTCATTGATTCGGACGGCCTTTCGGCCCTCCCGGCCGTCCTTGACACAAACTCCCTCTTATCCTCCCTCTCGGTGTTTGGAGGGAACGAATGCAGCGATAACGCGGTCGCGAAGCGCTCCGGCCGAATCGGCCGTCAGCTCAGTCCGCGACGTAGCCCCGGCGGTGGGCCAGACGGTAATTTCCAGCCTTCAGCTTGACCTCGATGGTGTGGAATTTACCGTCGGGCTTGTAGGCCTTCGGCGTGTAGAAGAGGAGATAATAATTCTCCACCGCTTCTACGGCCCTCCTGAAGGATGCGCGGGCGTTATAGGAGGTATCCGTAACGCCGCCCGTAGTGTCGGCGATGTCCTTGAATACGGAAATGAGCTCCTGCTTGAATTCGACGAGATCGATCTTCTGGGCTTCGAAGGACAGCTGCCGCGTAATGTCCAGGATCTGGTTTTCCCGCCGCGTGATGTATGAAAAATGAAAGTGGATCGTGGAATCGGAGAAGAATTTGCGGACATCCTCGAGATGCATGGGGAAATCCTGCTGCATTTCCACTCTCAGAAGATCCAATTCCGAGGTGTCTTCTTTGTCAAACTCGGCTTTCGGAAAAGGCATCAGCTCGTTCTGCAAGAGCAGGATGACGTGCTTCTGGCCGTCGAGACTGCTCAAATACCCCGCAAAATTCTTCACTTTGGCGGGATCGAGATAGATGTGATCCTTCATCCGGCGGAGCAGGGAGATGATCATATCATTTTTTATGACGTAATCTTCTTCGCCTGTTTGAATAAGTAAATCGTGCAGATGTTTCTGGAGAGCCCGGTATTCGAAGCCGGCTTTCCAAACGTCCGTCCGTATTTTCGCTTTCAGCTGATCGGCGATGTTTTCCGGGGTGATTCTCTGCAGGGCCTCCTCTCTGAAGCGGTAGGTCTTTTCCGGCGTGACGACGGCGAGGGAATCCCCGTCCAGGAGGACCTCTTCGAAGAAATAATCGACGGCGTCCCCCACTTCGGGAAGATAGGTCATCATCTGAAAGATGAGGACGAAGTGACGGCGCGTCGAGGGCCTGACGGAGATTTCTTCGGAGGATGATTCGTCCCTGCTTTCGGCCCGGCTGATTTTCGAATGCCGGACAAAGTAGAGGGCGTCGATCGTTTGAGGTTCGCCGTCTTCAAAAAGTTCGAAATCTTCGATGGTCAGGTCATCAACGATTTCGCCTCCTGAAAATACCCGCACGGGGACTTCGATGTTGACGGCTACGGCCTCATGCTGAATTTCCTGGGTCGGATCGTCCTCCATTGTGAACGATCGTCCTGAAATTCGAACGATTAAAGACACTGAGCCTGGCCGGGAATCAGGCCGGGATTATATTGCCGGATAGAGGGGCAAGAATATCCTTTTCAGCGGGCAGTTTTCCCGGCCGCGTTATCGCTGCGGTCGTCCCCTTCAACCATTTTGAGGGAGTATAAAAAGGGGCCTCATCCTTGACTTTTCTGGTCATTTTGACCATATTATGGATGCCGGAGCATCCCCAACAAGACATGGAGGCCGCCGTGATCTCGATCCCCATGACCGAAGCGAAAGCGAGAATTTCGGGACTCATCGAGCGTCTTATCAATCTGAAGGAGCCCATCATGATCACCAAGCACGGCAAGCCTGTCGCGACGCTCATCCCCTACGAGGAGTGGGAGAAGATCGAGGTTTCCAAGGCCGACGGACTTGGCTCAGTCCCGCCGCCCGCCGAGGACCACAGCGCGGTGATCGACGCCATGGTCGACAAGATCTACCAAGCCCGGACAAAGGCCCGAGCCCGGAAGCCCGCCCTCTGATGTATCTCTTCGACACCGACGCCCTCAGCGCACTCGCCAAGAAACGCCGGCCGGAGGGGCTGATGGCCAGGCTGGCCGGGACACCCCGCGCGGCCCAATTCACCACGGCCGTCAACGTCGCCGAAATCTTCCACGGGCTATTCAGGCTTGAAGGCGAAAGCGGTGCGGGCGCTCCCCGCGCTCTCCTGGAGTTCTACGAAAAACAGGTTTTCGCCCGCTTGACGGTCCTGCCTTTCGAGACGGAGGATGCCCGGGCCTACGGCCGGCTCAAAGCCGCGCTCGAACGCAAGGGCCGCCCTCGCTTCGAACCGGACTTGCAGATCGCCGCCATCGCCCTGAGGCACCGCTTGACCGTCGTTACGGGCAACGTCCGCCATTTCCAGGGAATACCGGGCCTGCGCATCGAGAACTGGCTCGCTTGACCTGTCCCCCGGATCTTGGTCCATTGAAGAAGAAGTTCAGAGACGGCCAGGGCCGGGACGCCGGGTTATTTCGCGTCAAGATAATACACGCTGCTTCCCGCGAACTTTTGCTCGGCCAACAATTCCGCGCCGTTGCGCAAAAGAAAATCCACCATGTAGCGTTCATGACTTTCGCCGTCCGCCGGCTGGATGACGTGTGAAAACAAAAGCCAGACTCTTCCCCGCAAGTCCGATATCTCCCGGTCATAAGGAGCATTTTCCAGGCCGTGCCATTTGCCGTGCATGATGGGATAATCGGCGATGACGCCGATGCGGCTCGTCTGTTCATAGAAGGCGAAGGCATGGGAAGCCCCATAATACACATACACCCCGTCATCGCTTTGGATATTTTCTTGAATGAAATCCAGGCTTTGCTTGATTTCCTGCTTCTCCATGGGAAATTTTGAAATGACCGGATAAAACAGCACAAGCACGGGAATGATCATGGCCAGGCGGGGCAGCCAGGCGATTGTTTTTTTGCGAATTCAAAGAGAACAACCAACCCGCTCGTAAAAACGAAAATCATCAGCGGGGCGGCGTACAAGAGAAATTTCTCGGCAAAAGGATATATTTTCAATCCGGACAAGATCAGATGGGTCCCAATGGGAAAAAGACAGAGATAAAGATAGCCATATTTCCGATTCTTCACCCAGAAGACGACGGCGGCATAAGCCCATAGGGCGGACCTGTTCCGCCATTTCAGAGTCAGAGAGAGATATCCGATCATCAAGGTCCAGACGACATCCACGGAATACTGTTTCACCTCGGTAGCATAATCCAGGAGGTTTCGATTGATGCTGAAGATCGCCGTCGAGATCGAAGCGACGGTCCTGCCGACGAGCAGCCTCGTCAAGAACAGATAAAAAAGAGGGATGGAAACGAAAAAGCTGAGAAGCGGAAAGAGCCTCAGGGCATATTCATTCTTTCCAAACAGCCCGAGAGCGAGTTTCTCGACGATAAGAAACCCGATGGGGGCCGACTGTTCGTGTTTCAACGGCTTCAAGAGCCTTAATAAATCCATGCCGACGAGATTCCGCGCAAGGGCCGCTTCATCGTGCCAGAGACTCCGGTTGTAAAAGAATTGAAAGGTCGCCAGAAAAACCCCGATAAGAATGACGGCAAGAGATATCGTCGAGAGATTGATCTTCATTCGCATGACACCATCTCCCTCTCTACCGGCACAAATCCCGATACGGGCCATGGCGCAGCCGCGGGCGTCGTTTCATCCCCCGGCCAAAAGTAAGTTGAATTTTTACTCGCTTCGTAGATGGATGTCAAGAAAAAAAACAGCCGGAATCAGTGGACTCGTCGCCTTCGGCCGTTCTTGACACCTCCCAACCTTCCTTTTATACTCCCTATAAGTCAAGGCGGATGTCGTCACATCGTGACTGACAGGAAGGAGGATGAAATGAAATTCTCAGGCAAAGCCCCCACGCTGGTGACATGGGTCATTTCCCTCGTGTTGTTCATTGTCGCGCTGGTCGCGCACTTCGGCTTGGTGAGGATCGACCAGCCCGTCGCATCGTGGTCCTGGATCATCGGATTCGCGCTGTTGCTGATCGGGTGCCGCGTTCGGGGATTGTGATTTACGATTCCCTCACGACGCTGAGCGTCATTCCGACCGAGGCGAAGATACCTTTCATTTAAAACCGAGGAAGCCCGGCAGAGGGATTTTGAAAAAATTGTAGACAGACTTAACAAGAATCTAAAACCCATGTGACGGATTTCACCCTAGAAGTCCATCGGCCTCTGAACGCAACAAATCTATCCGCCGGTGCGTTCACTGATTTTCCCGCCTCCGCTCCACTCCTCCACCCTATGGAACCGAAGGTTTCGGACCCGCCCTCCGTTGGCCCGGAAGCCGGCCACCACGCCGTCCTCACCGAACGATAACTCCACGGAATTCATCCCCCAGCCGAACCGGTTCCGGTCCGCGGGGGAGATTTATGACCGACAGACGTCAGCTTTCAGCGACCACGGCAAAAGGGCAGTCCGGTTAGCGGAGAAATGCGCCATGGATCAGGGCGGACCGAAGGCCCTGACACTCTCGACGAAGAAGCGTTTCGTCGCGCTCCAGGAAAAATCGACGAGCATTTCCGGCTCGGGTTCCTTATCGGCATCGTCGAAATAGACCAGACTTTTGAGGACGTGATAACGGTTGAATCCGCACGGCCCGTATTTCCGCTCGAAACTCCCGAAAAAGGCCTTCAGGTCGAGCCCGAGGTTTTTTAAGATGAAAAAGAGGTCTACGAAGTCACGCTTTGTGCCCCTGGAAGAGATGGCGTCGATCTTCATGCAGCCGATGTCCGCGAGCGAGGCCAGACGCACGCTCAGGTGATCGACGGGCTCTTCGAGCATGGGATAGGCATACCGGAAAAGGCTGATCTTCGTTCCCTCGAATCTGCCGGTCATCGTGTCGGCGTCCGAATAGTCGATCACGAACCGGCCCTGGTTCCGAAGGGTATTTTGTACCGTGAAGACGTCGAACTCGTCCGGCGAGAAGAAATCGAAATCGTGCGAAAGCCGATGCCCGATGTGGAGAGCGCAACCCGTCCCTCCGGCAAGATAGAACGACCGCAGGAAATTCAGCCGGGAAAGGATTCTGAGCGCTTTTTCGGCTTCGGCTCCGATCACGGCCGTGGTCACGGATCACTTCCCCAGCATGAGCACCCAGTAACGGGAGCTCTTGGGAGACAGGTTTTTGCTTTTTCGGAGGACGTTCTTGATGTCGGTCCGGGCATAGGTCGAAAACAGCCATTCGACGGCTTTCTCGTCTCCCAGCTCCAGGGCCCGTTCGATGATATAGCGTTTGTTTTCTTGAAGATCGAGGCGGTCGACGCAGGTGTCCCAAAACAGCTCTCGGGGGATGCCGTCGGCTTTCATTGTGATGTTATTATAGCATAAACTTGACCTCCTTTTATGCCCTCAAGATCAGAGATAAGCCAGGGCAAGATGGAGGCAAAATTTCTTTTGTCGTTCCAGCGGCCTCAACCGACTGCTACGAGGAACATATGGGAAAGCCCGGGAGGCGTCAAGGACAGGCATGAGGCGCAGGAACCGGTGGTTCCGGACCCGCCCTCCGGTGGCCCGGAAGCCGTCCGCCATGCCGCCCTCGCCGAAAGAAAACTCCACGGAATTCAGCCCCCAGCCGAACCTGCCGAACCGGTTCCGGTCCATGCTTGTCATATTCCATGAATATCCCGCATCAAGCAAGACGATGTCAAGATGAATCTTTCGAGGCCGCCTTGTGCTTCTGCAGGTATGCGCGGCCTGCGTCGGTCAGAAGATAACGCTGCTTGCTGCTGCGGGGTTTATCGGGGATGGTCAATTGGATCATGTTGGCGTTGACCATGGGGTTTAGGTACTGGTTGACGAAATGCTCACGGTCCCGCAGTCCCGAAGCCTCCTGCAAGGCGGCTCTTGATAGACGCGCTGTCCGGCCCCCATCGCCACGGCCCCGAAGCCTCCTGCAAGGCGGCTCTTGTAAGGGGCTCTCCAGCTTTCGCCAAGGCAGCCAGGACTTGTCGGGCACTTGTCGGGTACTTGTCGGGTCCCGGAGGGGTGGCCGCCGTCGAAGTCCTTGCGGTCGAGAATGTGGACCTTATCAGTCCCCTTGGCGAGAAGGCAGGTCATGTCCGCTTGTTTGAAGAATTGCCGGACGTTCCTGGCGAAAAACAGCTGTTCGACTCCTGGATTTTCGTCAGAGAATGGAGTAGAATCAAGCCATGAAAGAGAATATCGCCTATATCCTTGAACAGGCCTTGAGGCTCCCCCCGGAGGCACGGGCTGCCCTTGCAGGCTCCTTGCTTGACAGCCTTGACGAAACTTTGGACAGCGAAGCAGAGTCAGCGTGGGCGGCTGAAATAGCCTCTCGCATCCGGGAGATTGACGAAGGGAAAGCCCCTCTCATTCCCTGGGCCGAAGCCAGAGCGAGAATTGCAGAATAGTCGTGTCCTCACGACATGTAGACATACATCCTGAGGCAATCGCCGAGGCACAAGCGGCAAGCCGCTGGTATCTGGAAAGAAGTGTTTCAGCCGCGGAGACTTATCTTGCCGAGCTGGATATGGCCGTTGAAGCGATAGCCGAAAACCCCAAGATGTGGCCGCGCTATGTGCATGGAACGCGGCGCTATGTCTTCCATCGCTTCCCTTTTTATCTGGTGTATCGAGAAACCGCCGGCCGAATTGAAATCATTGCTTTGGCCCACGGCCGACGCAAACCTGGATACTGGAAAAGCAGGATCGCCTAACATCGGGCTGGACTAAGATGTGCGGAGAACCTGCCGCGCACCTGTCGGCCCGGTCGTTTGGAATTCATTGCTTTCATCTCCAAATTTCGGTTCCCTTGAGCCGGTTGGGAACGATTCTCGTTCCAGGGATCCGGCGCCCCACTTCTCGGGAAATCCGGACCAGGGCATCCGACGAATCCTCTCAAGTTCATGAATATTTCGCTTCTCCTTGAAGAATCGGGCGATTACATGGTTTTTGGGGTCTTGCTCCACGATTTTTATGGGTATTTTTGACGATTTTTCTGTCCATTTCCGTTTGATCATTCTGTCCCTTTTCCCTTTATCACAAAGATCCTGTAGCTCCCCGCGCGATCTAGGTTTTCGTGCAGCTTGAAGTACGGAGACTTGTGCGGTACTTGTGCGGTACTTGTGCGGTACTTGTCGGGTACTTGAGGGGTAGCCGGGTGCTGACTTGGTCTCGACCCGGTCTCGACCTGGTCCCGGCCGGGATGCCGACGCCGCCTGGACCTTTTCGTTCCGTGATCTGTCCTTTCCAGGCAGACTCCTGTTTTCCGCATGACATCGATGCCGCGGAAACTAAAACAAGAACAAGAAAAACCAGCCGGGCTTTTTTACACGCATTAAAAAGTCATATCCAAGTCCCTGAATTCCAATTCGTCCCAGATGACGGCATACCGGGCGACACAACTCAGTCCGGATTCCGGATCCTCATCCAGCCGATACATCCTGTTGCCCGAAAAAACCCTTCCGGGAACCTTGTCCAACCAGACCCGGGCATCATAAATCCCCTCCTCGTCGAAGATATCGAAAGCCGTCAGCTTGGGATCCCCCTCGGTTCGGGATACCGGCGTCGCGACCCAGAGGAATCCGCGGTCATCCGCAAACATGTTTTCGGTGACGGTCTTCACCTGGGGAAACGGCATGCCTTCCCGGAGTTCCCTGGCCTGAGGCGAGGAATCGAACCGCTTCAGATAGTCCGTTTTGTCTTTCTCCGTGACGGGCAGGAGCTCGTAGGACCGATGGATTTTCCGGATGAGCTTTCCTCCGTCATCGTAGACCTCGATGACATAGGCGTCGTTCAGACAGTGATAAAGCCGACGGCCCGAGGGGTCTCCCGCGAAAACCGACCGGGGGGAGTAGGGAACGGAGATTCCCACCGTTACCATGCTTTCACCCATTTTTCGGGTAACCGATCTGAACGCGGGAGCGACGAATTTCCCCCAGTTCCGGATTTCCCGTCCTTCATAATCATAGGTTTTGACTCGGATTTCGGTTTCGGAATCCGTTCGTGCAGATTCCAGGACAATATAGACATCGGACAATACAAGCAGTGTGCCCATCGAAGCCGTCCAGGGGTGGCTGGAAACGAATTCGCCCGTAGGTTCGAGAATCGTCGTTCTCCTCGCCTGGGCGTCCAGGACCAGGATCCGCCCGTCGGGACGGACGGCCAGATGGGAGATCGACTGGAATTCGCCGGGACCCTGCCCCGACCGTCCGAACTTGCGGGCGAACGAACCGTCGGACTCGAATATCTTGATCGACTGGTCCGAACGATCGACGATATAAACCCGCCCGGCCTCATCCACGGTAAACGGGCCCGGCCTGTAAACCTCCCCCGGTTCTCCCTCGGAGCCGCCGAAATCGATTTCCTTTTCGAAACGGACCGTCTTCTCCGGATGAACAGGGACCGCGCCGTTGTGCACGAAAACGACTCCTTCGTGGATTTCCGTCCGGACGTGTTCGGGCGCGGATTCCCTGCCTCCCCGTCCGCAGGCGGCGGAGGCAAGGGCCGCCGCCAGAAACACGAAATACATCACACGAATTGTCTTCATTCAAGCCTCCTCCCGCCTCCGCTCCACTCCTCCACCCTAAGGAACCAGAGATTCCGGACCCGCCCTCCGGTGGCCCGGAAGCCGTCCGCCACGCCGCCCTCGCCAAACGAGAATTCCAGGGAATTCAGCCCCCAGCCGAACCTGCCGAACCGGCTTCTGTCCGCAGGGAAGAGTTTTTCCGCTGGCTCATCCAGGACATAAGCTTCGATACCAGCCTTTTTAACGCCTGGCCAATGTCGGAAAACGCGAGACGGCGTAGAGCGGATAATTGAATATCAGGCCGTCCTTCTTGAAATTCATCGCCGTCGCCCTCGATAATGCCGGCGGCGCGAACTTGCCCCCATAGACGAGGAGACTTTTCTTTTTGGCGCTCGCTCCCGCTTTGACCTCAAGAGGATAGATTTTCTCTTCCTCTTCGACAAGAAAATCGACCTCGGCGAGGCCGTTGCTGACCCAGTAGAACAATCCCTCCCTCCCCGCCGGCCCGCTACTCTCCGCCCTTTCCCAAACCGTGCTCCGCGACGCGGTCAATTCCTGGGCGACGAAATTTTCAGCGAAAGCGCCGTGATATTCAACGAAAAGATCGTTTCCGGAAACGATCGTCCTCTCGCTCAATCCCAACCGCGCCCCAAGCAGCCCCACATCGAGAAGATAAAGCTTGTAGGCGCCCTCGTCGCAATAGCCTGCGAGGGGCACCCGCGGCGCTCTCGCGCGATGACACCGCAGGACGAGCCCTGCCAAAGCCAGCCATTCCACGGTGTCGGCATAATCGCGGGCCCGGGCGTGTTTGGCAACCTCGGAAAACCGCCATTTTTTATTTTCCCTGGCAAGCTGGGCCGGGACGGAGTCCCAAACCCTGGCCAGCCGAACGGCTTCGGATTTCCCCGTGTGTTTTCGAAAATCGTGTTTGTGAGCTTCGAGGATATCGGCTTGAACCGCCCGAACTTCCCGCATATTTCCTCCGGCCGCAAACCTTGATACGGCTTCCGGCATCCCGCCCACGTAATAATATTTTTTCAGAAGGTCCATGAGTTCGTCGTGGAAGACGGATTCCAGAGGCTCGAAGTCGGGTTTATGAGCGATCAGTCGGCGAAGACCGGACTTCCCCGTCGCCTCGAGAAATTCGCCGAAACTCATCGGATGGAGATCGAGAAACGTGACCTTGCCGACGGGAAACGCCGTCGGCCTGTTGAGACTCAAACCCAGAAGCGATCCGGCGGCAACCAGGACATACTCAGGAATCTCCTCCTGGAAATATTTCAGGCTGCCGAGAGCCTCAGCACACTCTTGAACCTCATCGAAGATGATCAGCACGGCCTCGGGCCGGATTTCAACGCCGAAATACAGGGAGAGTTTTTCGATGATCTGCCGAGGGTCGAGCTTTCCCGAAAAAAGCTCCCCGAGCGCCCGGTTTTGTTCGAAATTCAGATAGACCGTATTTTCGAATTCGTTCCGGCCGAATTGCTTGAGAAGATAAGTCTTCCCGACCTGTCGAGCGCCCCGGAGGAGAAGGGGTTTCCGCCCCTCCTGTCGCCTCCAAGCAAGAAGTCTGGCGTATAGATCTCTTTTCATGTCAATAAGATAACGATTTATGTGAAATTTATCAAGTTTTATATCAAATAAATGTGAAATATTTTCATTTTTTAATCGATAAAATGTGATATTTCCCGCAGCACCGGATTCTCCCCCTCTCTCCTCCACCCTATAAAACCGGAGATTACGGACCCGCCCTCCGGTGGCCCGGAAGCCGTCCGCAACACCGTCCTCGCCAAACGAGAACTCCACCGAATTCAGCCCCCAGCCAAACAGGTCGAACCGGTTTCGGTCCATGCTTGTCATATTCAATGAAAATCCCGCATCAAGCAACTAATTTTCATGGTCATTGACTTATGCTCCGGTGCCTCCGCACAGCCCTGGTGACGAATTTCATCCTCTCTCGGGCAATGTCAAAATGGATTGACAAAAGCCTTATTTTGCATTATTATTAATGCATATTAATGCCACTAACATATCAAGTGTTTGAGGAGCGGTGATGAGTGAGAATAAAAATTTGTGTTTACGTCTTTCTTATGAGGAATATGTGGCTTTCGATACGATCTGCAAAGAGAAAGGATACAGCAAGACCGGAAAGATCAGGGAGTTCATCCGGAAGCTTATCAAGGAGGAGCTGCCAAGCGTGAAGGCGAGTGCCTGGGAATGGACCAAGATCGAAGCCGCCATCAAAGAAATCGAGCGAGGGGAATATCTCACCCTTGAAGAACTCAAAAAATAACAATTGAACGGATAGGATATCCCGGCTCCGAGAGAAAACCAACTTGGTGACGAACCATTCGCCCCACCCCTCCGGGCGCATGTCGTGACAGGACGGGCGCAAGCCGCGCGTCCCGCGACTCAAGTCGCCCCTCGTACACGGACAGGAAGCCGTTCATAATAATTGCATGATGGGTTTATAATAGATTGTTGAGTGGCTAGCCCGGCCGGGGTTGCCGGCCATCAGGGAGGTTCAAATGAGAAAAACCGTTGAAAAGGCCGCCACGGTCGTCGTCGCTTTGGCCGTCATCGCCGTCTTCCAGGCCTGCGGGTCAAAGGACAGGGAGGAAACCGCCGGAGCCGGGGATTATCCGGTGAAGATCGAGGTCGTCGACGGGGTCAGGACGATCCTCAATCCCGCCTTCCCCAAAGAAGGGGTGGTCCATTACGCGCTCGAAGAAGAGCTGGTCATGGGAGGGGAGGGAGAAGGGACGGAATCCGTTCTTAACCGGCCGTACAGCCTCGAGGTCGACGCCCAGGGAAACGTTTACGTCCTGGATTGGGGCGACGTCGACATCAAGGTATTCGGTCCGGACGGCAGGCTGCTCCGGACGATCGGCCGAAAGGGCCAGGGGCCGGGGGAATTCGATATTCCAGCGGATTTCATCCTGTCAGCCGACGGACGGATCTTCCTGCTCTCCGGGCGCCAACGACGGATCTCCCTCCTGGACATTGCGGGAAACTTCATTTCTAGCTTCACTGTGACCGGCTTCTGCAGCGGCCTGGCCGTCGACCGCTCGAACCGGGTCTATTCCTCGCAGATGCTGGCGCCGGACGCCGGGGAGATCGGCGGGGATTTTCAACTGATCCAGAATCGGATGGCCCTGATCAGGACGGATGAGAAAGGGCAGGAGACGACCAAGCTCGGCGAGTATCCGGACGTCACCATGTTGAGAAAAGTCGAGAAATCGGGAGAAGGGCTCAGCAGCCAGAGCTTTTCTTCGCGCGAGTCCTACCGCACCTCCTGGCTCGTCGGTCCAGATGATCGTGTCTATCTCGGCTACAACAAGGATTACCGGCTCGACGTCTATGACCCGGAATGGAACCTTCTCTTCCGGTTCGGCCGGGATTTCACGCCGATCCGGCATCCTCACTATAAGCCGGACGGCGCCCACCCCGAATTCTACCCGGCCTTCTCCGACTGGCGGAAATTCTTCGACGAGGAAGGGAACCTGTGGTTGCAGCAGTACGTCGAGAAGGGAGACGAGGAGTTCGCCTATGACGTCTTCACGCCCGAGGGCATCTACCTGAGGCAGGTCCGGGTGCCCCGGAACCTGATGCTCGTCCGCGGCGACAAAGGCTACGGCGTCTTCCGCACCGAGGACGAGTTCCTGGACGTCAAGCGCTTCCGCCTGAGCAGGCAGAAGTCCGGCTGAAGCGCGTAAGAATTCTCTCTCTGTCTTCGTTTTCTTTATCTCCCTTATAGAAAATCTCTATAAGTTCGATTCGATCTTTTTCCTCAAAGCCGGCATATTAGAGCCTTTTCATGTCCTGTTCGAATTCGGGCAGGCGGACGATCTCTCTAATCGGCGTCATCATACTCCCGGACCGAATAAGCCGGCGTTCTGTAAAATACGGCCTCGTACTCGATCGCCTTACCGTTTTCCGTAGTCAGCCAGGGGACATCGCTATGGCCGTTTTGAACCGGAATCCGCGGCCAGAATATAGAAAATCTTGCAATATATGTGTAGATGTGTAATGATGCATGTATGGAAAAGAAGCCCATGAAAAGGGTCAATGTTATTCTCGAGGCCGACCTCTACGACAAAGCACGAGTCGTCGCCTTCGTGAAGAAGAAGAGTCTTTCCGGGATCGTCCGCGACGCCCTTCGCGAATGGCTGTCCGCAAACATCGATGTGAAGACTGAACTTCTGTTGTCGGAGAAAGACGCCCGAAGGGTCCTTCGGATCCTCGAGACCGATGAGTTCATCTCCCTGGAAGACGCCAAGAAGTCCCTCGGTCTCTGAACGCATGCCTGTCTTTCTCAGCAAAACAAGCCTCAAGTATCTGAAGAAGCTCGACAAATCCCAGGTTCCGGACCCGCCCTCCGGTGGCCCGGAAGCCGTCCGCCACGCCGTCCTCGCCAAACGAGAACTCCAAGGAATTCAGCCCCCAGCCTAACCTGCCGAACCGGTTCCGATCCATGCTTGTCATATTCCCTGATTAGCGCGCATCAAGCAATGAATGCCGCGCCAAAGAAGGCATTTAAGGCCCAATTCAGTCGCGACGACGACCGCTGCCCGCCTGTTGCCGTTGGTAAATGGATGATTCCCGCAAACCCAAGTTGACTTCCGATGCCGGCCGCCTTATTATCAGAATGGATTTGAGGAAAAGATGTGCATCGAAATCCCCTATGACAAAATTCACGATTTCTGCCTGAAGTGGAGCGTTCGGGAGTTTTCAATTTTCGGCTCGTCTATAAGAGACGACGGTCATTCCGAAAGCGATGTCGACATCCTGGTGTCCTTCCACGACGGAACCTCATGGGGATTGTTTGAATTCTTCGATATGATCGATGAACTTCAGGAGATATTCGGGCGAAAAGTGGATCTCGTGGAAAAGGAGGCGCTTCGCAATCCCATCCGCAAAAGCGAGATCCTCAGCCAACGCCGGGTTGTCTATGCAGCTTGATAAACTTGAAGCGCAATAAGAAGGCGCACGCCCTCAAGCGTGTCGTTGAAAAAGGCGTTCCTAAAGCCTTGATAGAGAGGCTCGACGCCGCTCAAGAGCTTGTCTATGACGGCTGGGAGATTCTGGCCTTTGACGCCCGCGAGGCTAAGAGATGTTTCAGCCAAGCCATCGCGCTTGATCCGGGAATGGCGGACGCCTATAACGGGCTTGCCGAAGTGGCCCTGGCCAAGGGCGACATGGCAGCCGCCGAAAAGCACTATTTGACGGCCTATGAGAAGGCCAAGGCATCCTTGGGAACCGAAGCCAGGAATGCTTTTGGCTGGTGGGGCGAACTCGAGACCCGGCCGTATATGCGTTCCCGTCACGGGCTGGGATTGCTCTACCTCACAACGGGGCGCTACGAGCAAGCCATCGCTCTGTTTGAGGACCTTCTGGCGCGGAATCCCAACGACAACCAAGGTGTCCGCTATCTTGTCGCTCCGACCTATCTCTTGAAGGATGACCTTCCAGGGGCCATCGAAGCCTTCGACTGGTTCGAGCGCCATTACGCGGAGGACATCCCGGATCCCCACTTCCTTTTGAATTGGGGGCTGGCGTCCTACATGGCGGGACAATTCGAGGATGCTGCGATGCGATTCCGCTCGGCTTTCTTCGCCAATCCTTACCTCTTGCCGCTCGTCTTGGGCCGAAAGCCCAAGGTCCTTCCGATCTGGCACTCCAATAACCTGATGAGGATCGATTACGCCCGGGAATATTTCGATTGGTTTGGCGGCCTTTGGTCGGATCGTGATGATGCCCGCGGCTTCGTCGGATTCGTCTGGAACGACGTTGAGATCAGGGCAGGATTTCGGCGCTGGAAAGAGCTCTGGACTGAGATCGACAGGCTCGAGGTTTCCGACCTCCGATCTTCGCTGATCGACAAGGCCCGAGAGATCGAGACCAGCGAGCTTTCCCGAACGTTCTTTCTCAGAATGAAAACATTCCTGGACTCGCTCGTGAGGCCGTTTTAGCCGGCAAGAACCTCAAGCGAAGCCATTGAGCCGGCCGCCTCAAGGCTTTGAATTCAGGAAAATCAGCGATCCGCCTCTATCTTGTCGAGGAGGATGCGCAGGTTTTCTGCTGCATAAAGGGGGACCACCCGGATTTTTTCATAGCTTGCAAAGGCTTCTCCGGCGATACGGATACCATGATCAAGCCCTCTTTCCGCCAAAAACAGCCGCAGGCTTTGCATTCCGCCACGCTTTGAGGCCTTGACCTCAACGGGATAGGCACGCCCCTTATGCTCAAAAACATAATCAACTTCCGCATTGCTGCCCCGTTGCTCCCGATGCCAGTAGTGTAGCTCCGGCCGAACATGGTTGGGAAATGTCGAAAGCAGAGCCAACCCAACATACAGCTCCGCCAGGGGGCCCTTGTTGACCAAATCGATATCCCTACCGACCAGATATGATTGCAAATCGAGGCGCATAACCTTTTGGTATAGGCCGCAGTCAAGAGGCAAGACTTTGAATCTGCTCGGTTTTATCTGAGCGGCAAGAGGAACACCCCGACAGGAGGAATGATAGACCTTGATGGCCAGTCCGGCCTTGACGAGTAAGTCCAAAGCCGTGGAAAAACCTGTCGTCGACCCCTCGCCCACGGCACTGAACGAAAACTTTCTACCCATTTGAAGGGTGATGGCCTTGAAGGTCGCATCCATCCTGTCCGTGGATATTCTCCCTTTGTATTTGGCAAAATCATCCATCAGGGTGACAAGCAATTCGTCGAGAATCTTCTGAACTCCAAGTGCATCCGAATGCTCAGCATAATAAGCCAGCCCTTCGGGCAGTCCCCCCAGTACCATGTACGTCCTCAGCAAAGCCATCGCCTTCTGATGCAGGGGCTGGGCCAGCGGCTGATGCCAATCCGCCTGGCGAATGGCATCGCCCAGAAGTCCTTCCCCAACGGCATCCAGGAATTCAAAGAAGCTCATTGGGTACATGAACAGGGATGAGATACGCCCCACACCAAAGGAAGGGATTTCAGCCAAGGCGAATTCCAGCAGCGAACCAGCCGAAACGACTGCCAAATCAGGCATCTGTTCATAAAAAAAACGAAGGGACCGCAGCGCATTGGGACAAGCCTGGATCTCGTCTAAAAACAGCAGGGTCTTGCCGGGAACGATGGCCTCCCCCACATACTGGGACAATTTCTCGATGATTGTTTTGGGATTTTGGTCGTTTTCAAAAAAGATTCCAAGCTGTGGAAATTCCTCGAAATTGACTTCCACAAAAGAAGAGAATTCTCTCCCGAAGGCTCTGACCGAGTATGTTTTGCCGACCTGTCTTGCCCCTCTGACCAGCAATGGCTTTCTGGATGGCTGCCTGTGCCAATTCTGAAATTCCACATCAATTCTTCTGTTCATGAAAACCACCTTCAAATAAGGATTACACCATTATCCAAAGAAATGTCAAGGCATAAAGCAAGGTTATCTATAAATATGTCAAGGCATAATATCGCTCATCCGGCGAAATATCAAGGCGTATGGGACCGGATCATCGACCACCTGAAGCTCATCTTTGTCGCCGAGAGGCCCCCACCGCCTCAGGCCGCTTTCCAGAAGCTCCTTTGGGAGGCCGACCCTCCCGACCGTCATTGACACTGCCCAGACTTGCTTTTATACTCCCTCAAGATGGTTGAAGGGAACGATCGAAAAGGAATTTCTGATCCTTGAGCTTCTGTGTCACAGCACCCTGACGCCAGAAGAAACCCTCGCCGCACTGGACCGGTTTGACGTCGCTTTCACGCACGTGAACCACGAAAACATCGCCCACCGGCTCGATCGGAAGCCGAACGTTCAGGGCCAATCGTCGGCATTCGTCGAAACGCCTCCGCAGGCGCACGACATCGGCGGCATTGAAGAGGTCTTCCGTAAGTTTGGGGGCATGTCCGGCGTCGGGAGCGTTGAGTACCGCAACGGCCTCCTCCTCCGGATCCCGTCCCCAGCGCGCGAGTTCAATCAACGGGAGCAGATGGCGCAACTGATTTCTGCGGCGGATTTCGTGCTCCAAGTCGTTCTCACGAAGACGGAAAGTGGCCCCATCCTTCTCCACAATCTCGACCTCGAGCTTTCCTTCTACAAGGGGATGGAAGTAGTGGCGCAAGACGGACTCAAGCAGACCCTCAGCCGTAATCTCTTCTCCGGTCTGATCTCCGCGGCCCGGTAGGATGGCACTCCCGTGATGGGAAGCCTCTGCATGAGGCCATAGGCTGTCAAGGTAGCGCCCGCTCGTCACGGCATCTGTTCGCCCGAGGTAGAAACGCACCCCCACATTCGCTTCCTCAGCGGCGTCCAGGGAGTTCTGGATCGCCTCGCGCACAAGAGCGTCCGTGATACCACCGAGTGCTTCAGTGGCAAAGAACTCGTGTTCGATCGGGTCGACATTCAGATCGCTCGGGTTCATTGGGTTGAATTTCCAACTCATCGATAGCCTCCCGAGGCGCTCCGGCAGCCAATTTCATTACGAATCTTGCCTCGTTGGTCTTCCCCATACCGCGCATCTTACCATACCTCTGTCCTTTATCTTCATGAAAACCTGAATCTCTTCTCTGGTCCGGGGGGTTTGACAAAACCAAGTATGCCGGCCACTTTTTCAGCTTGGGGGGTAGCTTGGGGGCTAGCTTGGGGGGTAGCTTGGGGGGTAGCCTGGGGGGAGCTTCAGGGACAGCCTCCGGGGCAGCTGTCAATGGGGCTTATTGCTGTTTTCGGTAAACAGACGATGGATTTCAATAACGAGATTTGCCGGATAAGGACTCAGGAATCCACAGTGGATGAGAATATTTGCCGCAACTTCCCTGAAAATGTGATCTCTGAGATTGATCTGCTGTTTCTTTCCGGAACAAGGACGAAGAGTGATCATCCTGTGCTGTCAATCATCGATCCGTGGCCATTTTGAACCGGATTCAGCGGCCGGGTTGACTGGATTATCTGGAAAATACCATGCGATACGCGGCCAGGATTCATCGGAGGACACGCGATTTCCTGGATCGCCGGGATTGACCGCTCTTTTTTGGCTTGAATTTTTTTACTTCTCTAATCAGCAATATGACTCCCGGATAAATGTTCTTCTTCTCTTTGAGATCATCCCAGTTATTTGCAAAGTACCAGGCTATTGCATGATATTTTCTGCTTTTTTCTAAGAGCAAATTAATGAGCTTGTCAATTCTTTCCCCCAAATGATCCGCTTCCGATTCTGATATCCGGGGAGAGACAAAACAGATTCCAAAGCGCATCCCTTCTCTCGATTTGAGTCTTCCAGCTCCTCGACAGGCACTAATTAGCTTATTCAAGATACCTTCACATGGTTTAGATAGAGCGTCATACTCTTTTTTCTTACTTAATCTTGGCCGTATTTGTTTTGCTTCAAACAAGAATTTTTTATCACCAATCACAATTTTCAAGTCGCATCGTCCCTTAACCGACGCCGAGAACTCGTCGCCACGCTTATCAGTAGAATATTCTTCGAGAGCAATATTTCCCGATTTCCAAACCGCAGCGGCAAGAATACTTATGGCAGCACGTTCGCCATACCACCATGAACAATCCGACTTTGTCTTCTCTGTGTATTCTCTATTTAGATCACACCACTTCTTTAGGATCGGCTTCAGCTCTTGAATTGAATCGCAGATAATATGTTTTCTCGGATGTTTCATTAGCATCTCCTTTAGCTACCCCAACCACTCACTGCAGACCACCACCGGCACAATCGGGGTTTCGGGCTGCATTGCTCTTCGATCCAATGACTCCCTCATGTTATGCTTGTAATACAATTCCGTTAGATGTTTGAGAAGCACGTCGCCAACCAGGTTATTCCGCCTGATCCGGTTCAGCTCCTGAATCAGAGCCCGGGTCAAAGATCCCCGAAATGCCGCTTCCAGAGTATTGATCTGTGATTTCAAGTCAATATCTTTCGTCGAGCCGAATATCAATCTCAATTCCCTCAGAACATACCTTTGGCCTTGAGTCAGGGATTGAACAAAGTCGCGCTCAGCCTCCCGGTGTTTCACTTCCTCGACGAAAATCCGTTTTATCCGCATCACCTGTTCATTATAGCCTTTGGGCACCGGCATTCCTTCGAGTTTCGGACCACATTTAACAATGCCCAATATTTTCGGGACATCTCTTGTTTCGATATTGCCGTTTTCATTCACAAGAAACAACTGCTGGAAACGGCCATATTGACAGAACACAAAAAGCCCTTTCCGAACAGACGGCCTGGCGGCACGGATTCCGTCTCGGAGCCCGGCTATCCGTTCATACTCCTCCGGTTTTTCACGCTTGAGCTGGCGAAGCATTTCTTCGGCTTCGTTCAAATCCAGAATCTCTTCTTCATCATCGAACAAATTCAATTGCCCGCCCTTTTTTTCATAAATGGCGTACATGGCTTCTTCATTCAGCATCTCGGACTTATCAAGAATAGCCGCATCCTCACCGATTGTGTCGTGGATTTCCTGGATCCGGTTTTTGAGTTTTTGGCGGAGGCCAAGATTTTTTTCTATTCCCGTTTCCGGCAGAAAATTGAATCCATAAATCACATCATGACGGGATCCGATCCGGTCGATGCGTCCAAAACGCTGGATAAGACGAACGGGATTCCAGTGAAGGTCATAGTTTATGATCTTATCGCAATCCTGAAGATTCAGACCTTCGGCAAGAACATCCGTGGCAACGAGTCGGGTGATTTCGCTCTCGCCTGCGGCGAAACGGTATTCAGGGTTGGCTTTCGGCGCAAATCGACCGACAACCTTTGTCTTGTTTTTATCACCGCTGAAAATAACTTCGATATCGGGCCTCTTTTCGTCCGGATTCAGATTTTCATAAACATATTTGGCGGTATCCGCATACTGCGTGAAAATCAATAGCTTCCCTTCGCTCAGAGGTTTTCCCTTGATTCTCTTTAAAAGTTCCTGAAGCTTGGCATCCCGTTCCGGCGTAATAGGGAAGACAAGATCGCTGATCTTTTTCAGCAAGCCGATATCATGCTCCACATGACTTCGCAATCGATCCATATCGAAGTCTGCGGCTTGATACCGGCCGGATGCTTTCTTCAACGCGTCCATGAGATCCTGCTCTTCGGCTTGGTTCGGCTCGTAAAGGATAAGCTGGGCATCGTCACCGGCCGGGACAACCCCCGAATCGAGAGCAGTCAGAAAGCGTTCATGAACGAGGAGAAGGCGTCTTATCGTCTCTTTAAAAGCAAACACACTCGATTCAAAACGCTTGAACAACAGCACCCGAATAAGCCCACGCAAATTGACTCCAGCCCGATGCAACCCGGCATACGGTTCCTGCTTCTGTTTCTCCTTGGCGACGAAATGCCAAAGACCATATCTGGCATAGGAAAGCTCGCCGGGATTCGGGGCGCCTCTATAACTGCATTTTGATTTCCCCAGATAGCCGCGCAACTCCTGATAAATCCCCTGGTATGTCTCCTCGATGCTGTATTCAATGGTATCGAGTTCCCTTTTCGGGAAAAATTGGCGCTGCCCGCCGACAATAACATAAGCCCGTTTTTCTCCGCTTGCATATGCGTCGAAACCCACAGGATCCACAGGCTGATGAGTTTGGGCGTCGAATCCATACCAACGAAGAATATGCCGCCTTGTTCGCCTGATCAGGATATTGGACAACAGCCCGGGAAGACTCCGTTCTGCTTTTTCTACTAGACGGAAATACTGTCTGAGGTCGGGGGGATCCACGGGAAGATCGGTTCTGTCATCTTGATGAAAAAGCTTCATCTGGTGATAGATATCCCAGGCGCTTTTATTGCGGGGCGTGGCGGTCAAGAAACAGCATTTTTTCCCGGTCGAAAGGAATCGCTGAACAATTTTATAGCGTTGGGTGTCCGGATACCGGAAATTGTGGCTCTCATCGATCAGAAGGAAATTGCGGTCCCGGTATTTCACATCCTTCATCAGGATATCGGCGGGCTCCTCGGCCTTCTCTTGGAGAAATCCCATGGACAGAACTTGAGCGTTGAGATCATAGCTCTCGTTGTATCTTTCCCACATCTCGACAAGCGGAGCAGGACATATGATCAGGGGTCGAGCTCGAAAGCTTAGTTCTAATTGCTTAATGATCGCCGCCCCAATGAAAGACTTACCCAATCCCACGACATCCGAGATAAATACCCCGCCGTAATCACGAATGTTCTGAACGGCTTGGCGGACAGCCGTCTTCTGGAAGTCTGCGAGCTGTCGTTTTATCTCCGTCTCGAATAGAAAGTCTCGGTCGTCCTCCCCTTCCAGCCGGTCTTTGACGAGGGCGAATAGCGTTTTCATGTAGATGTCATAAGGCCTGACGACAGCCAAAGCCCAGGATTGTCTGAGTTCGTGGAATAGGGATTCGTCAAATTCCTGGGCCTCATTCCACAACTCGTCGAACCAGCGGGCAAGTTCGGCATGATTGTCGTTTCCCTGAACAATGACATTAAGCTCCGTGTTGTGGGACACGCCGGACAATGTCAAGTTGGACGATCCCACAATGGCTATGCCTTTCTCATGGCGCTCAACCGGCAGCCCGCCTCGATCATAAACGGTTCCATAATCGAAGATGTAAGCCTTTGCGTGAAGCCTTCCTTTTGTATAGACACGGACTTGCAATCGCTTGTCCTCGATCAATCGGGCCAGCTCACAGACAAGGCCTTCGCTTTCGTCCGTCTGGTCCATGGTCTCCATGTTGGACCGGATATCTTCGGCCGTTTTTTCAGCCATTCGCCTGGCATCAGTTTTTTTGGGGTAGGTTTGTGCTTCGGCGGCTTTTTGGATCAACTCCAGCCTTTTATACCCCTCGGCCATTTGTTCGAGTGTCTGCCTGTTTGTTGTATTGCCGATGAGAAGACGAAGCTCTTTGACATTCTTAAGCTTTGCGGCAATTCCCGTCAGTCCCGATAGAAAAAAATATCCAACGGCAAACCGGGCCATTTCAGTTGAATCCAGTATTCTATTGATATGATCGACGAGAATTTCCCGTCGATTGTCAATGATGTCATGTGTCGGCATTCTCGCTCCTGCTCGTTATTCCAATCTATAAACTCTGAGCTTTTTGTAATCTCGATTCAACAAGGTTGATGACCGCTTCGCAAACAGCAGATCTTTCATCTTTCGTAAGCTGAAGAATGTCAAAAACAATTTCGTCTATTTGTTTTCGATTATGATTCGCAATTTCTTGTCGTAGTGGCAATATCTCTCGTTTTTCTGTATCAGTAAGGATTTCTAAAATACTTGGCGTACTTGAGGGAGGAATAATAAGACAATCTGCAAGCTCATAAACTGTTAGATCAAGAAGTCCCTCTCCGAGGCCAGTCCTAGATCCTAGCTCTAAAAACAGGCTACATAGGATAGTATTCGTCGCAAATAGTACAGATTCGGTGTCTATTTTCGGGTAGATTTCATAAAGTCGCTTGTCAGCTAATACTTGATGGCTATTAAGAAATGTTCTTGGCAACTCAGTCACACTGCTTGGGCTAATGATTGGTGCATATCTTCTTTCACCAACATCCCACCATCTTGCGCGATTCGAGCAGCTGGGGCGCAAGTGAAACTTTTTAGATTCGCCCCACTTGATATATTCCAGAGCGGCTGTTCCTTTGAGTTCCTCCTTATTTTTATGGCAAAAGAATATTTTGAACTTGAGATCCGCCGGATCAATCAGAATCCTCTTGCATTCGCGAGGGCTTTTTATGACCTGCTTGAGGAATTCCGGCTCGATGCACAATTCATGAATTCTGGAATCATTCAGATAAAAGAATTCATTTGCGCCAGTTTTAATGCCGAATCTCACTTCCGCGACTTCGCCCAGACGCACAAGCTTGTCTCGTCCTTTTTCCATTATCGTCCAATAGATGTCAGGTGCCCGCAAATACTTCCCGCCCCACTTATTTCCTATATAGCGGGCAACTTTAATCAGGGGCCCGACGGCTTTCCGATTCTCGGCCTCATCTTCTCCTGGGACGGCGGAGCCATCCTCAAGCAACCGAGATTGCAAAATGGGAAAAACCCGGTATTCCTGAATTGTCCGTGGCTTGTGCGATTCCTCAAGTTCATCAATAATCACGGGCGAAATCACAAGCTCATAAGGCACACGAAACATCACGAAGCGGGCCGTTTTGTCCAACCCCCATTCTCTCGCGTCATCAGCGAAAGAAATCAGCGCAATGATCGTATTGATGTCGGCGCCTTCAAAGGACCGTCGGAGCTGGTTGTCCAAGATGAATTTCACATGGGCATGCTTTAAAAGAAATTCCTGCAGATCCTTTCCATAACCGACATCAAGCCACGAATTCGACGTGACGAAGCAGAAAGAGCCTTTGGGATTGAGAAGAGATAGTCCGATAAAGAAAAAGTAGATATAGAGATCGCTTTTCGCGTCGATTTTGTGTTTAACGGATTGGGTTTTTTCCCTGAACCCGAAGAACTTTTCAAAAGCCCGATAAACGGCTTGGGCGATCTTCCCTTTGTATTCCTTCTTAACCGGAGTGACCTTCAGTCCTTGAACAGTCGGAGCGGCAATGTCCTCCTGCCGTACATAAGGTGGGTTACCGATCACGATATCGAAACCGTTTTTGTTTTTCCGGAAGATTTCGCAAAACGCTATATCCCAGACGAAAGGCGCCTGACCTCCGCCCCTAAGAAGATGATAAGCACGACTCGCGGTTTCATACTCGGCTTCCAGATCCTCAATGCGATGAGTCATCGTTTCATCTTCAGAGACCGGATATGGATCCGGCTCTCCCACATCACTTCCAAACAGGGCCTTATTCTCTTCGACCCGCAACGATACTTGTCGGGTGGAATCGATATCCCGATGGATTTCGCTCTTTCTCGACTCCAGGATCTCCAGGAAGAGACGGCGTTCTTCAATTCTGAGATCATCCAGCGAGCGCAGTTTTCGGGGTTCGACATTGTTGAAGAACTTGATTTTTTCGGACTTCAGCAGGTCTATTCGATTCTCGAATGATTTCGGAATGATTCCGCGGCTTCTCCTGTGGCTGAAGTTGATCCCTCCTACTTCCTGAACAAGACTGTCTCCACAACGGATCTTGAAAGAGAAATGAGGCAGGAGTGGGGCATTTCGGAATCGCAGATCGCCCGGCGACGCTTTATAATCGGCGATCATAGCCAGCCATAGGCGCAGCTCGGCAACATGGCAGGCCCATTCCATGACATCGACGCCGTAGAGGGATTCGCCGATAATCTTCTTCTTCCGCGTGAAGGGATCATCAGAAATATTGAGCGCACGATTGGCCCTCTCTATGAGGTCATCAAGAATGTGAAGCATCCCGACCAGAAATGAACCTGAACCGCAGGCCGGGTCAAGGACCGTTACTTCCCCAAGAAGATCTTTGATTCTCGGCCAAATGCCGGCATTGGTGACTGATTTGTCCGCATCAGCTTTATCATCGGGATAAAGGGAAAAAACGAGGCTGTTGAGCAGGTCTTTCAAAGTTTCCGGGAGATGATTCGAAAGATAATCGGAAAGAGAAAGACGGCACATGAGATCAATTTCCGTGCGCGGCGTATAAAAAATCCCGGCTTCTCCCCGGGCGTCGATTTCGGCAGAGACATTGACCAGACTTTCATAGACTTTTCCGATCATCTCCGGATCGACGGCAATTTCTTTATCTAGAGGGCTGTCTTCGGTGATCGTAAAATTGTATCTTTCAAAAAAGCTGAATATTTGCGCGAAACAAGAGTCGGTAATGTTGGCGCGGACGGTCTGATCAAGCTTATTTTCGGCATAGAGGCCGCCATTGAGGTAAGGAGCAAGCGCGAGAGCTTTGTTGATCTTCGGAGGAAAATGTCTATGGCAGGCCGGAGACTTCTGATTGAAGGCCTCAAAGAACAGGACATTCAGCCATTTTTCTACAAATGAATCCGCCGGCTGGCTGGAAGTTCTGTATGACTCCCAAAACGTCCCCAAGAATTCCGTGTCGTCGGCCAGCCAGCGTTTACGCTGAATAAAATAGAGAAACATCGTTCGGTTGAGAAATTGGAGAGCATAATCATGGGCATGGGCGGGGCCGATGTCTTGTCCCAGAAGCGTTTTTTCTAAAGCCCTGAAAACCGACTCGTATCCTCTATAGAATTCTTTTGTAACCGATTCGACGTCGAAGGCTTCATCATGGCGTTTTTGTATCTCAAGAGGCGAAAGATCAAGCACATTCTTGCCGATGGATTCAATGTCTATAAGAGAGAGCCGCTCGGAAGCCGTGCGCAGCCGATCTCCCGGCTGGACGCTTATGCGGCGGAACAGTCGGCGGCGCTTTGGTTCGTCATCATATTTTGTGTTGATGAAATGCCAACTGTTCCGGTTGCGATCAGAAAAAATGAAGAGGGCATATTGATGATCATTCATAAGCCGGGCGACTACCGGACGCTCCTTGCTGTAGTGAAGCCGGTCGTCGGCCAACCGGCAATAAATCACGTGGAAGCCGTTACCCATTCCGGCCGCGGCAAGAAGAAGAGGATCATCGTCGAGGGCTTCTGTGGCTGTCGTATTCCAATTCCTCCGTGAAAGGGTTTGATTGACCTGTTCGTAATTCAGCTCGGTCCAGAAAAGCTCCTTGAGTTTATCAAGGCTTTTAAGATTGGTGAGGATGGAATGGACTTTATCGGCCCTTTGCATGGACATGCGACCCTCGCGCCTATTTGACTAGCCGAATATTACTTAAAAGTCGGATAAGGCGCAAGATGCGGGATAAATCCTCCTGGTCCAAAAAACGGTGGGGCAGTTCTGTCCACGTATCTTTGAAAAGAATTCATGGGCTAATAGATTAAGCGGCTAACTGACGATAGTGTGGATGGCTCCCGGCAAGCCAAAGATGTTGCAGGATAAGAAAGATTCACTCTTTTTTACTCCGCCTCCTCAGTATATTCGTCGATGACGGTGTCTGCCAAGTGCGCGAGGTGTTTCTGCACAGCCAACTCTCGAAGGCTCTCGTAGGACAGATACGTGCAACTCTCAGCCAGGGGTCCCTTCTCAAGAAGCGAGAAGACTGGCCGTCGTATCTCCTGAAACACCTTGTCGCGCTTTTCCGAGGGGGCGACGATATGAAGCTTGATGTCCATATTGGGCTGAAGCGCAAGCAGATCGGCCATTCGCAAGATACCTGAGTAGACTGCGGTCGTATGCTCGACCTCAAATGCGCGAACAATTGATCGACCACGGAGCCAAAGCACATCAATCTGCTCAATCGTGCGGAGTGTGGTGTCATCGTAATTGAGTGGAAGACGTTCTAGCAGGTTCCGGTTATCGTCCTTCCACTGCTTGAGCACTCCTGCTCGGTCCGAGCGTGGAATCCAGATCGACATACCCATTCGGGCGCCGACCTGGGCGAGTTGCGCCTGAATCCGAATGGACTCCCGTGCCTCAGCATCCTTCGCAGGCGATACTTTCTCCGCTACCCCAGAATCCTCAGGAACCGACACCGTGACGACCTTGTCGGGGCGATTCACAGTATGCGTAGCGAGTTTCCTGAGTTCCTGTTCATCAAGGGGGTATTCCCTGGGCTTGGTCGCTTGAGCAGTCAATTCTTCGGCGAGAAATTTCCCGTCCGCGTCATCCAGGCGTACGAGACTCCCTCGGACCTTTCCGGTCCATCCGATCGATCCCTTTTCCAGTCTCCGCGTAAACGAGAGTCCGCTCCAGATTTTATCATCGTGAATCGGAATCGCATTTTTGATTTCCAGCCAGACCGTAGAGCGGACGCGGAAGCGAACGACAAACGGATCACCCTCTGGCACAAAGATCGGCCTGTTATCAATAAACGGACCGTCCAGAACCTCGAGCAGCCCAAACCACCGAGACAAACGAGTGAGGTAACACACAAAGATGTCACCGGGCTTGATCCGCTCGGCCATTCTCTTGTGGTGCAGACGGAACCCAGAGATATCCCGTGTTGACCGCGCAAACGCCGCGTATGTTTCCGGAGAGAAAAGATCGATGAAGTATGCCATTTACTAGTCTCCTTCGTTTTTCGCATGCAGCTCAGCGATCGCGTGTCCTGCGGTCCGCTTTGGATGCTTGTTCGCATCGCTGCGCATATTCCATGCAAGTATATCGTAATATATCGGAGGTAGTTGGGCCTGTGCAGCTATTGATGCAATTCGCTCTTGAAAGGCAGTATATTGTTTCGGTGTTTTAATGAACTTCATAGTTGCGCTTCTCGCAATGGCTAGGTCTGGCACGATTGCATATAGCATAACAGATGAATGGGTTTGGCATTTTAAAATAGCTCCTAAATGTCTAAAAATCGAGCTTATCCGGGGTGGGCGGAAAGGAACTACAAGCGGATTCAGCTCCATTATGCACAGCTTTTCAAATACGCAGATCAATGGAATACTTTTTTTCATTGACCATTACCACTAAGGTTTCAGCAGTCCTTTCCTCTACTTCCATTTTCCCTAGGTCAAATTCCTTGTGGTGATTTGGACACAAAATGATAATATTACTCGGTAACTCCGTCCCTTTATTCTTCTTGGGAGTGATGTGAGCCGCTTCAACATAGAGAGATCCATCTTTCTTTTTAATGCTATGACTACATATTTGGCACTTATGCCCACGAACAATCTTCAGTTGAGCGATTGTCTTGTTGTCTCTCTTGTAGGCTTTACCGTGAATCTCTACTTGCTCCGAATCGGTTGCTTTGACATTTCTTAGGTCATCGAGAATTTTTAAAATGTCGTATTGAGATTCTATTTTTTCTAGCTCATTTTGCTCGTTGAAATCACTTTGCTCGGTATCACAATATTTTTTTTTCGAGAGCGGATTTCCGGTTAGCCGGTCGTAGATTCTGTTTAAGACAGCGTATGATGTGCCTGGAAATCCGCCAGCGTGTTCGAGCAAGCTATACTCATCTGAAACTACCTTTTGGACTGTACTCTCATCGTAGTATGTAAAGCCAATTTGCCCAACCATTCGACCAGAAGAATAATTATTTGCATCAAGAGGCAAAGGTAGCTGAAGAGACAATGCCTTTGCTGCCTTCATGTTGCACATCAATTTGTTGTTCTCAAATTTATCGTAATGAAATTGTTGCTGAGGGTTCAGAATCGTAACGTCTCCGTATAAGCCGACGATTTGAGGCTGGTTAGTGTCGAGGTTCTTGGTAAAAAAAAGCACGTAGCCGCCGTTTAAGAAGTTTTTTGGATAATACTGCCACTGGGAATAACCGTATACTTCTGTTTCTGTATCAATGCCAGGCTTATTGAAATGAAAGTTTACCGACTCATGTCCTGGGAATTTTCTAGCGTATGAGTGACCGGCACGAGGGTCAGTATATGGTTTTTGCCAGTTGTAGGGATTCCAAGAAATATTGACTGCCATAACGGAGCGTTTCATCTATTCTCTCCTAAGCCTAACCTTGCCGATCAGCGACCGGCCGAAAGCAGGCCCGCTACATCGGCTTGTTCTGCAGCTTAATCGTTCCTATCCTCATCAGCAGCTTCGCCGAGGCCTTTCTCTTCATCCGGTTCGATTTTATTCATGCCGCCGACACCCTCTGGTTCGCCGTCTTTCTTCCACTTGTTGTAGACGAACATAAATTGCTCGGCCAGCCTCTGCTCTAGAGGATTATCTTTATCGGGAAACCACTCGGGATTATCGAAGTCGCCAGGGCAGTGCTCTCTGATCCAATCCGCCATAGTGTCGAGGTCAATGATGAGCCTCATGTTCTTGAGCTGGTTCGCGTCAAGCTCACTGATGTGCGGCATAACATCGCCTTCGCTCCAGGCAAGTGGTGCTTGGGACTGCAGGAACCTTGCGACCTGCTTCGGGTCTTTCGTGAACACGGCGATGAGGTGCGCTTGGACCGGATCGCGGCCTTCAGCGCGCCACCACTCAAAGAGCAGTGAGGCCTCCTGTGGCAGTTCGGGATCGAAGAGTAGCGCACCCGCTGCGGCGTGGGATTTAATGCGTTCCACAAGCACCTGGCGCATATCCGCCGTCTCCTGCTTGGTGAGCGTGTTGCTGTCTTGTTTCTCTGGTTTATCGCTGACGTAGAGCCAGCGGACACACTCGACACCAAACCACAGGGGCTCGGCGATCTCCACAACACGCTTTGCAGCAGAGATCCTGGCGGCGCGGTTAGGAATCCGCCGAAGCAGATGCGAGATCAATATCGCGGCTTGTGACGGAGGTTCCGCAAAGCTAAACAAAGCGGGTGGGTTCGGAATGTTCTTGCCTAGCTTTGCCATTACTATTGCGAGCGTCTCCGCCGATATGGGATCGACCGTCGCTTCGAAAGCACGCAACTTCTCGATAACGCGCCGGGCCGTCGAACCGGTAAGGTAGGTAGTGAGGTAGGTTTCGACCGCTGCGGCGTTGCCCTGACTCGCTGCATCAAGCATCGCAGCAACCGCGGCATCAGGCACATCGTTGCGCGGTATTGTGTAAGTAAAATACCGTGCGCAGTACTCCGGCGCACTGATGCGCCGCTCGCGCGACCAGCGCGAAAGCCAATCGCTTCCGTAGTTGCTGTGCCCGAAAACGCCGCTCATTCGCGGGAAGAGATCGACAAGAAGTGCCTGCGCCGCCAAGGCATGCTCCTTCGGCATTGCCGCCAACTTCGGTTGTAGCAGTTCTGCCGAACGAGGACCGCCATCTCCGCCCCCATGCTGGTCTTTCTCAACACCAGAGAATTCGGAGTGGTTGTCCCGCACAATATCGTACACCTCTGGGAAGAATGCTCGAAGCGCCTCAACCAGGAGGAGGTCTACCGGATTAGCTTCGCCTACGAGCATGGGCAAGGCGAACATCAGCCCATTCCCAAATCGCTTCGCGCCGCGGGGCGTTGTCAGCCGAACCGAAACGCCACGGTCAAAGCCGGCGATAAACTCGCCAATCTGGTCTTTGGTGAGCTCAATCCCGGTCGCTGTGAGAGCCCGGTCTACCTGCTCGAAGCACATCCCGCGAAGGTCTTCCTTGGCCGCCGCCGGCAGCTTGAGCGGTATTTGGATGATCTTCTCAAGAAAGGCACGGCCCGAGGGCTCATCGCCCCCGCCGTACCGCTCGCCGAGTGCCTTGGCGACTACCGTATCGTCAAACGCGAGGACATAGCAAACGTTGGGAAAGTCGGCGCATGCCTTGATGAGCCGGAACAGGATGTGCGACTCGTGCTTGTCCAAGCGGTCGAGATCGTCTATCAGAACCACCACGCGCATCGCAGATTGTTCGAGGCGGGTGATGATTCGGCCACGTAGTTCCTCAAGCCCAACGGAATCGCCGGTTGCAGCGACCTCACCGAACCTCGCAAGTAGGTCGTCCAGTGTCTCGGCGGACTTTGATAGCCACCCAGCGGGCTTAGTGAACCACCTAAAACGGTTGGTCCACTTGCCTGCTCCCGTCTTCGCACGCTCGAATCTGGTGGACAGAGACGCACCGATCGCCTCTGCGAGCACCGTGAAGAACCCGCGAAGCATCGCATCATCGTCCGTGTGCCGCCACGGGTTGAAGTCACGAACCACGATTGCATCACTGCTGGAAAGTTCGGAGCGAAGCAGATTGAGGACCGTCGTCTTGCCTTCGCCCCAGGGGCCGTAGATGCCAACAACCAGGCTTGAGCCGTTCGGGAGTCCGCGCAGCACTCCCGCAATTCGGTTGACGAAAGCACTGCGGTTCAGACGGTCGTGCTGCTTGTCAGTGAGAGGCCGATCATTCGAGAATTCGAGTGGCTCGTTCGCGCTCACGGAATCATCACCGGTCCTGAAATATGGAGGTCCGGATCGGGTGGAATGACAGCTTGGCAGTTACAGTACTTACAGATTCATTCTCCATTAGATACCTGTACGGCTCGCGTCCTCCAAACAATAAACATATTGTTTATTAATAATACCTTTAGGCTACAAAATCGCAATATAAAACTTGAGCACAAAAATCCACATAAAAACTTCGCAGAGGGGCACATGGTTTCTCTTGAAGACACCAGCGATCACCCACAATAAACCGTCCAAAGCAAAGAGGAGATAAGGTAAATCTATTTTCTTTTCAGATAGATGTCAAGCAAAAACGCGGCGCTACCGGCACAAACCCTGATACGGGCACAGGCGGCAGTCGCGGCCGCCGTCGCCCCCGGGCTCGAAGGGCAGGGCGGGATCGAGGATCTCGGCGGCAATGGCGCCGATCACGTGTTCCATGGTGCGGATCTGTTCGGAAAGCACCTCGGGATCGGACTCGTCGAAGGGCGAAAACTCGATCGACGGGCCGAGGACGTTTTTCCCCAGCATGAGAAAGCGGCAGCGGACCTTCTCGGGCTCGAGGCCGTAGGCGCGGGCGGCGGCGAGGACGTAAAGGGGGCCCTGGAGGCTTCCGATCGCCTTGCTCCAAGTCTGCCGATCATCGGGATTCAGCTTGTTCTTGTTCTTTTTTTCATCGCCTTCGGGGTCCCAGAACGCAATGCCCACTCTCTTCTCATGGGCGCCCGTCTTGTAGTCCAGGACGTAAAGCTCCCCTCCCCGCCTTTCCACGCGGTCGAAGCGGGCCGTCACCGGAAAGGTCCGCCCGTCAGCGGCCATCTCGACGTCCACCCGCTTTTCGAGACCCTCGACGACGAGGGCGCGGCCCTCCTTCTCCAACGCCTTGATGAGCGGCGTCTGGACGCGCGTCAGGTAATCCCGGAGGTGGCGTCGGACCTGGAGCTCCAGGAGCCAGGCGCTTCCCGTCCGGTCGCCGCCGTAGAACTCCCGGAAGCGGGCCTCGACGGCCCGGTCGAGAGCCCGCGCCGTGAGCGATGCGGCCTTCAGGGGGCGTCCGACGTGGGGCCGGAAAAGGTCTTCGAGGACGGCGTGGACGAAAGAGCCGATGTCCCGCCGGTCCATGACCTCGGAGACGTCTTCCCTCTCGGCCAGCTTCAGGACATAGGCGTAATAGAAGCCGAGGGGGCAATTGAGGTAGGTGTTCAGCGCCGTCGCCGAGAAGCGGAACGTCGACAGAAAGTCCGCGATCCCGGGCGTCTTTTCGACCGGCCCCGGCCCCTCCGACCGGAGGGCGACGCGGTAGTCCACCGTCCGCACGCAGGACTCGGCCCGCGGCTCGCCGTCGCGCTTCTGCCTCTCCCAGACGATCCTCTCGACGAAGCGGCTGCGCTCGCTATCGGCGCTTTCGACGAAGAACAGGCGCGCCGTCCGCGCCCCCTTGAGGAGCGTGTCCAGGTAATAGGCCATGCGCCGCTCCAGGTCCTCGATAACCGGCAGGCCCAGGGCCCGGCGGGCGGCGTGGGGCAGGAGCGTGTCCCCCCTGGCGAAGGACGGCAGCACGCCCTCGTTGGCGTCGAGGAGGAAGACCTCGTCGAGCGGCAGGCCGCGCGCCTCCCAGAATCCCAGGACCTGGAGGCCGTGAAGCGGCGTCCCCTGGAACGGCACCGTCCCCGCCCGGACGATCTTGCGGAAAAGCCCGGCATAGCCCGCCGCGTCGCGGAAGACCGCGGGCGCAAGCCGCGATCCGCGAAGCGCCTCGAGCCGCTCCAGGAAGGCCTCGGCGTAGGGATGGAAAAAGGGATGGAGGCGGGCCGTGCTTTCGGAGGCGATCCATTCGAGCGCCGCGGCAAGCCGCCCGGCGAAGTCGCCGGCGTTTGCGACGGCGTCGAAAAGCCCCAGCGTCCGGGCGTGGATCGACCGGAGGTGTTCGATGAGGGCGGCCGGATCGGGGGCGCCTTCGACGCGCCGCGTCTTTTCGCCGGCGGCCTCCAGGATGCCGGGGTCGGTCTCGATCTCGGTGAGCGACCAGAAGGCCTTCATTCTGCGCCCCGTGAGCGCATCCTCGACGGCGTGGACGAGGATGCGGGTGAGGTCGGAGCGTCGTCCCGGCCCCGGCATATAGATATTCTTCGTGTAGGGATGGAGAAGGAACCTCAGGTAGTGGGGGGCATAGAAGCGCCCCTCGGCGTCGCGGGACTGGAGGGCCTCGATCAGCCGGTCGAAAAAGGCGTAGACCGGAGTCCGGGCGAGCGGATAGCCGAGAGAGATGTTGAAGGCCTCCTCGGGACGCCCGGCCAGGGTCTGGATGAAGAGCGGAAACAGGCTCTCCGCCGCCGGAAGCACGACGGCCTGCCTCTCGTCGAACCCGGCCGGATCGTCGAGGCGCGAGGCGAGACAGGCGTTGAGTGCAAAGATCTGCCCGTGGGTGTCGGGAGCGCGGATGAGCTCGATCTCCGGATCCGGGCCGCCGTCGTCGGGTGAGGCAGGGATCTCGGCGGGCGGGACGCCGAGGGCTTCGAGCGCCGCGGAAAGGCCCCTTCCCCTCTCGGCGACGAGCGCGCACATCTCCCAACCGAGCATGGTTTGGAGAAGCCGCCGCTCGGCCCGCGCGGACGGGAAGAACCCGGCGAAGACGATCTCGTCGAAACCGGAGAAAAGCTCCGGACGGAGCGCATCGAGGACGGCCCGGAAACGCGAGGCGGGCGAAGACAGGTTGAGTTCGGCCAGCCGCGCATAAAACCGCTCGTGGAAGCGGGAAAGCGACTGCAGCCGGGCCAGGCTTTCGGCCGGCACGGTCTCGTGGAGAAGGGGCTGGATTCCGGCGATTGTCCCGGGATCGGCCAGGGCCAGCGTCAGCTCCTCGAGGTCGGCGTAGATCTTCGCGCCCAGCGGGAAAAAGGCGTCGGGCGAGAGGAAGCCCCCGCCGCCCCCGTCGACCGGCGACTCCCGGTGGATCTCGAGAAGGAGGGCGACGGCGTCAAGCGGGTCGATCGGCCTCTCGGGACGCCCGAGAATATCCTTGAACAGGCTGTCGACGAAGCCGTCCAGGGAGTCCGTGCGGGGCGGGACGAAAGGCGCGCCTTCGCGTTCGGCCAACGTTCTCCGCAGGTAGAAGGCCGGACGCTTTTCGGGGAAGACGATCCAGGTCCGTGAATAATCGCGTCCCTCGGGCCGGAGCCGCGCAGCGACGGCGGAGACGAGGCCGGACCGAGGAGAGACAAGTTCGATTCTCACGCGATCTCCTCCGCCTCCCCCCGGTCGACCCAGACGACAAGGCCCCGGACGGTATGTCCCGGGTAAAGTTCGTGCAGAATCCTCATATACTCGCGCACTTGATGCGCAGCCGCGATCCTGTCCTCGCCGGGCAGTTCACTTTCCAGCAATTCCCCACTGCGCGACCCGCCCGTCTTATAGTCGATGACGGTCGGCGCGCCGGACGATTTTCCGCCTGATCTATCCCCGACCACCGATTCTTCCCCAGGCGATTTCGCTTCCGAAGATTCGCCGTCGGGCCGTTCGCTTCCCGACGATTCTCCGCTAGGCGACCCTCCCGTCTTATAATCGATGACGGTCGCGGCGCCGGGATCGAGGACGACGCGGTCCATGCGAAGCGCCCGGCCGGCGGCGTCGCAAACTGTAAACTCGTTGAGGATGCGCCTCCCCTCCGCCCGCGAGAAAAGCCCGGAAAGCGGCGGCACAGAGAAAAGCCTTTCGAGCGCAGCCGCCGTCTTCGCGGCCGCAGTCTCCGCCGCCTCTCCTGCACCCTCGCCGCCCTCCCGGAGCGCCGCCTCGATCCGCGCGCGCCATCCTTCCTCTATATACACGGTCCGCGACAGGACATCATGGATGAGGTTCCCCCGCCGCACGCCGGCGAAATTCCGGACCGGGCGCGTGTTGGGCGGCAGGTCGAAGGGCTCGGCAAGCCTGTGCGTTCCGGCCTTGTCCTCCGGGCGCTCTTCCGCCGGGCGCTCGCGCCGGGTTTTCTCGCCGAAGACGCCGAGGGCGTCGCCGTCGAGAAGCTCGAAGGGAAATCCGCCCCGCGATCCCTTGACACCGATGACGTGGAGCTCCTCCTCGGCCCGGGTCATTGCCACATACAGGGCATTCAGGCGGTCCACGGTGTCCCGCATCCGGTGGTCCTCGTAGAGAGCGGCGAGTTCGGGGTCGGATGCGGCCAGGTCCTTCGTCAGCTTGAGGACGCGCACGGCATCGTCGCCGGGAGCCAGGACGAACTCCGGCGGGATGAACGGCTCGGCGTACTGAAGGAGGATCACGGCCGGAAACCCCAGGCCCTTGGCCTTGTGGACGCTCATCACCCGGACGGCGTCGATCGTCCGGGGGACGTCGATCGTCCAGGCCGGGTCGGGCTTTTCCGGGTCGGAGGCCGCGGACAGGAACTCGCGGATATCGGCCGCGCCCGGGCTTTCGAAGGTCTTGGCGGACTCCAGGAGCTTGACGAGCGCCGCCTCTTCGCCGGGGAAGAGATCGAAGACGCCCAAGACGCGGTAGGCCAGGGCGACGAGGTCGTAAAGGGGATAATAGCCGACCGAACGGAACAGCCGCTCGAAATAGCGCTCCCAGAGTTCGGGCCGCAGGCGCCGGAAGGCCGTGTAGAGCGGGCGGGAATCGGCGGCTCGATGTTCGAAGAGAAAGTCCCGGACGGAGGCCGCGTCCCCACCGAAGCCGTCCCGGCGGAGCGCTGCAGCGAAGACGTCCCCGAGAAGAAACGCGGAAAAGGCCAGGTCGTCGGGCGGCGAGTCCAGAAACCGGAGGAGGGCCAGGATCTCGGAGGCGACCTTGCGCGTCCGGATGTCGAGGTTGCTGTAGGGGATGAAGGGAACCTCGATCTCGTTGAGCCAGGATGCGGCGGCGGCGACGGAGTCGTTCCGGTAGGTGAGGACGGCGATATCGGACCAGGCGAAGCCGCGCGCCCGGAGATCGCGGACGCGGTCCTGGACGGCCGCCTTTTCCGGGGGATCGTCCTCGTTTTTTTCGAGGACGACGGCCTCGACATAGCCGCGGCCGCGGTTCCGCGCCTCGGCCTCCTGGCTGAAGTCCGTAAGTCCGCTCAGCGCCCCGGCCGGGCCGAGATCCTCCGAGGCCGGCAGGCGCTCCAGGAAGAGGCGCCGGACATAGTCCTGGACGATGCCGCGGCTCCGGTAGTTCGTCTCGAGCTCGCGGACGGCGGCGTTTTCCGGCGGGACGGAGGGAAAGGCCGCCGCGGGGTCGGCCTCGAGGTCTTTCATGATCCGGTAGTCGGCGTTCCGGAAACCGTAGATCGCCTGCTTGGTGTCGCCGACGGCGAAGAGGCTTCCGCCGAGCGAGAGGGAGTTTTCGATAAGCGGCAGCAGGTTCGTCCACTGGATGGGCGACGTGTCCTGGAACTCGTCGATGAGGTAGTGGAAGATCCGGTCGCCGAGGCGGAAGTAGATGTCGGGGACGGCGCCCGCCTCGATGCATCCGGCCAGGCGCCTGTGGATATCCTCGATGAACACGGTCTCGCGGCTCCGCTTGAAGGTTTCGAGGGTTTCGGCGAAGGCCCTGTAGGCCAGGACGACGGGACGGAAGTGGTGCCGGGCATAAAGGGACTTAAAGGCGGCGACGGCGGATTCCAGGCTTTCCCAGGCGCGGACGATCCGATCGTAGGAGGCGGCGGCGCTCCCCGGATCGGAGGGGCGCGGCTTTCGGACGGGGACGGTTTTGAAGCTCGCCCCGATGAGATCGATGAAGCGCCGTTCGCGGACGGCGGGCTCGATTTTCGAGTGAAACGACTCCCGGGCGCTCCGTTCGAGCCCGCTTTGTTCGATGAGACGCCGAAGCGCGGCGGCCCTGCGGGAGATCGCCTTTTCCGCCTCCCTCATGGAGGCGTCCAGATCTTCGTCGGCGGGTTCTAGGTCCCGGGCGGCCAGCCCTCTGTAGAGGCTGCGGAGGCTCTCCAGGATGAGAGCGGTCGGATCCCAGGGAAAGGCGGTCTCGCCCTTCCGGAGAGAAGAGGAGAGGTCGGCGATCTGCTCGAAGACCTTGCCGTCCGGCGTCCCGGGGATGACGCGCCTCATATAGCGGGAGAAGGCGTAAGAGACGGCCTCGGTGTTGTCGAGGACGATTTCGAAGTGCGGCGGGAAGCCCAGGTCAAGGGCCGATGTCCGGAAGACCGAGGCCATGAAGCCGTCGATCGTCTCCACCTGGAAGTCGGTGTAGCGGGACAGGATGCCCTCGAGGACCTCCTCGGCGCGGCGGGCGAGATCGGCGGCGTCGAGAGAGACGACGTCCAGAATCTGGCGGCTTCTCTCGGCGTCGCCGAAGCGGCAGAGCTTGAGCCAGGACAGGATGCGGGCCTTCATCTCCCGGGCCGCGTTCCGGGTGAAGGTCACGGCCAGGATGTTGCGGAGGTCGGCGGGGCTTTTCGCCGCAATCGCCGGGCTCAGCAGGAACTGGACGAAGCGCAGCGACAGGGCGTGGGTTTTGCCGGAGCCGGCCGAGGCCTTGAGAAGCAGGAACTCCGGAAAGCGGATGTCCCGGTCGCGGTCAAGGATGCGTTTTGCTGCGGTCTTCGGCGCTCGGGTCATTTCGGGTGGTCCCCCGTTCCTTCGGGAAGGCGATCATAAACCGCAGACAGGTCGAAGTCAACCTACCCGCCCGTTTCATCCTGCTCTGGCTGCTGGAAATAACTTCCAGCAGCCAAAGCAGAGGCGGCGCATTACGGTCTTGATGCGCCCACAAACGGCTGATAGTTGTCTCGGCTGATCGATTCGAAGGCCGCTTCGGGATAGGCCTCCCGGAATTTCCCGGGCGCCCGGCCCCGCCCCGTCCACTTGAATTCGTAGGCGAAAAGCCGGCCCTCGCGCTCCTCGATGAGATCGATCTCCTGTGCCTGCCAGGTCCGCCAGAAGTAATGATTGACCGGCACGGCCCGGTAAGCCTGGCTCTTCAGCCTTTCCATGACCAGGAAGTTCTCCCAAAGCTGCCCGATGTCGTTTCGCAAGGCCGGGGGATTGAAGTTCGCGATCAGGGCGTTCCGGATTCCGGTGTCGAAGAAGTAGTATTTCGCCTTCTTGGTCATCTCGTTGCGCAGGTTCCGGCTGAAGCCGCGGAGGGTGAAGATCACGAAGCTCTTTTCGAGAAGGTCAAGATAGCGGCCCACGGTTTTATAGTCCAGCCCGAGCTTCCCGCCCAGCTCGCTGAGCGAGACTTCGGAGCCGATCTGGAACGCCAGGAGCCGCAGGAGGTCGAGCAGAACCTTGGAGCTCTTGACCCGGTCGAAGGCCAGGATGTCCTTCAGAAGATAGGAGGAGGAGATTTCCGTGAGCAGCCTTGTCTTTTCTTTTTTTTCGGGAGTCGCCACGACCTCCGGATATCCGCCGAAGATGAGAAAGTCCTCGATCCGTTCGCGGAGCTCGAAAGGGGTGAAGAGCCCGGCGAGCTCCATTTGGGCGACGGGGTACAGGGTCAGGGTGATCTTTCTTCCCGTCAACGGCTCGCCGACCTGACCGGCGAGGTCGAACGAGGAGGAGCCCGTGGCAATGACCCGGATTCCCGGGACTTGGTCGACCAGGATCTTCAGGGCTTCGCCGATCCCCCGGACTTTCTGGGCCTCGTCGATCGCAAGGAGCTCATAGCCCGCCGCATATTCCCTGACGGCACGGAAGTCCCGGGATTCGAGGACCTCCTGGATGCGCACGTCTTCGCCGGAGTCGAGGCGATGCTTCATCGGAGACTTCGCGAGAAAGTCCTCGAGGAGGGTGGTCTTGCCCACCTGCCGGGGTCCGTAAATCACAAGAACCTTATTGGGTTTCAGAAAAGGATCCAGATCCGAATAAAACCTGGGTAATCTCATGACTGAAAGATAGCACAGTTCGACTATTATGTCAATAATGAGGATAAATATTCCTAATAATCATTATATTATTAGTATTTTCTATCCTGTTTCTCATCCTGCTTTGGTTGCTGGAAATTACTTCCAGCAGCCAAAGCAAGCGATATGTAGCTTGACAATATTGTTATTTTGGCATACTATGTCGACAATATGTCGACATACTGGTACATATCATGAAGATTTTTGATGTCAGGGATCGCATCCGGGCGGAAATTTTCGATTATCAAACCCTGACCGAGGCCCTGAAGGGTCTGCTATCCCCAAGAGACAAGATCACGGACATGCTCCGGCAGGGGATCATCGTCAGGATCAAGAAAGGCCTCTATGTTTTCAGCGACAAATATCGAAAGCATCCGTATTCAAAGGAGCTTCTCGCCAATCTCGTCTACGGGCCCTCCTATGTCTCTCTCGATTATGCGCTCGGTTATTACGGGATCATTCCCGAGCGCGTCGAGGCTCTGACATCGGTCACATTCAGCCGTTCGCGCAGGTTCGGCACGCCGGTCGGACTCTTCATCTACAGGCGGATCCCGGCCCGCGCTTACGAGGCCGGCGCCGTCCGGGCGGAGGGGAGTCACGGGCAGGCGTATCTGATCGCCTCGCCGGAAAAAGCCCTGGCCGACAAGATCGTCTCGGTCCGCGGCGCCCGCATCTCCTCCGTCGTGGACATGAGTCGATTCCTCGAGGAGGACTTGAGGATCGACCCCGGCTCGCTCCGGTCCCTGTCCGCCGAATCGATCGACGAGTTCGCCGGGCGCTACCGCTCGCTGAAGCTGAGGAAACTGGGAGGGCTTCTGCGACGGCTCCGAGGGTCCAAGGAGGCCCGCTCCCATGAATGAAGCCGTTCGTCAAATCCTGGCCGCTTACGAGATCCGCTCCGTGGAAGAATCGCTTCGGGCTCTCAGGGAAATCATGCAGGAAATCGCGCTTCTTGGTCTCTGGAGGGGCAAGTTCTTCGAGAAAGCGGCGTTTTACGGCGGCACCGCGCTGAGGATTCTTCACGGCCTCGACAGATTTTCCGAGGACCTGGATTTCTCGCTTCTGGAGAAGAGCGAGGGCTTCGAACCGTCCGAATACGGCGATTTCCTCAAAAGGGAACTCGCTTCCTTCGGATTTTCGGTCGATATCACGGCCGGGGTGAGGACGGCCCGGACGGCCATCCGGTCCGCGTTTCTCAAAGCCGATACGCGAACCCAAATGATCGCCGTCGAGTTCGAGCCGGAGCTCGTCCGGCGGATTCCCCGCAACCAGGTGATCAAGATCAAACTGGAGGTCGACACCGACCCGCCGCCCGGCTTTTCAACGGAGTCCCGTTATCTCCTCCGGCCGATCCCGTTCGCGGTCAGAACGTTCGGCCTGCCCGATCTCTTCGCCGGGAAGATGCACGCCGTCCTCTGCCGGGGATGGAAGAGCCGGGTCAAGGGCCGGGACTGGTATGATCTCGTCTGGTTCGCGGCCCGTCATCCGGAGCTTCACCTCCGGCACCTCGAGCAGAGGATGCGTCAGACGGGGCATTGGGCCAGGCCGGCATCCTTGTCCGAAGCGGACTTGCGGGAGTTGCTGGCACAGAGGATCGATCGCGTCGACATCGATCAGATCCGGAGGGAAGTCGAGCCCTTCGTGAAAGACCCGGAATCCCTCTCCATCTGGTCGAAGGAATTCTTCAGGGACGTCGCCCTCCGGATCACGGCCTCCTAGCGGCTACAGTTTTTCCAGTTCCGCGAGCCAGCTTTTGGCGAATTCCCGGGCCGCCTCCGTCGCTTCCTTGCCGGCCCGGAAACAGAGTTTCCAATCCGGGGACTTCTCCTCATATTCCGAGTCCGCAAAACGCATCACGGATCCGCTCCGCACCAGCTTGGCGGAGAAGTCGACGTCGGCGCTCGTCTCCAGGAACTCGCGGATGCGGTTCCGGATCAGAATCCGGGGATCGGCGGGGAAGTTCTCTTCCCATTCCCGCACCTGTTCTTCATGGCGCTCACGGTCTTCAGCGTTCTGCATCTCCATCATCTCGCGCATCATGGCCATCTGTTCCGGATCTTTCCCCATCTCGGCCATCTGGGCTTCCATCTCCTTGATGGCTTCCTCCATGGCCTTCCGCGTTTCGGGATCCATGCCGGGCAGGGCTTTCCGCATCTCGGCGACCTGTTTTTCGAACTCGGCCTTTTGCGTTTTGATTTCCTCATCGGCCGAAAGACCTTCGGAATAAGTTTCGGGCTTTTCGCTTTCCCGTCTCTCGAGGTAGGCCGCCTTGAATTTCGCGGTTTCCGTGTGGGCCTTGGCCCAGGACAGCCCGGCCTTGACGATGGAAGCCCGGGCCGAGGCCGGAAGGGCCTTGAAAGCCTTTATGGCCCCGTCATGATAGGTGCTGCCGTAGGCCAGCGCCTCAAGAACGCATTGCCCGGCCTCATCGGGGGTCGCCTCAAGCTTGGCCAGGACCTCGGACGCGGCCTGTCCCGCAATCAGAACGGCGGCAAGCAACGCGGCCGCCACCGGAAGGGAAAAACCGTTTCGCGCCGTCTTCTTGATCAGTCGCTTCATTCTATTCCTCCAACATCTCGAATCAGCATTCATATAAATCAGCGTAAGATAGGCATAGGGCAAAGTCAAGCGCCCTGACGATCTGTTTCAGCCATGCCGCACGTAGTGAACCGGAAGGTCTTTCCAATCACGCGGTCCGCGATTATAATCGAGAGGCAACCTTGAGCGCAGGAGACAATGATATGAAAAGCCACCTTCACAAGCCGGGCCGGAAAGTCGATCTCTCCCGCCTGGATGCGGGCGGCACCGGACGCTTCAAGGGCGGTAAAAAAGCCGCTTTGCCCGAAACGGCCGCCCTGACCGAACGTCTCGTCAGCCTTCAGGAGCTGCTCTACGCGCAGTCCCGGCACCGCATCCTGGTCGTCCTGCAGGCCATGGATACCGGAGGAAAGGACGGCGTGATCCGCCGGGTTTTCTCACCCCTGAATCCCCAGGGGGTCCGCGTTACGAGTTTCAAGGTTCCGACCGCCGCGGAGCTGTCCCGCGATTTCCTGTGGCGCGTTCACAAGGTCGCGCCGGGAAACGGCGAAATCGCCGTTTTCAACCGCAGCCATTACGAGGATGTCCTGGTCGTGCAGGTGCGCAACCTGGCGCCTCCCGAGGTCTGGTCCAAACGCTACGATCAGATCAACGATTTCGAGCGGCTGCTTGCGGAATCGGGAACGACCATCCTTAAATTTTTTCTGCACATCGACCTCGACGAGCAGAAAAAACGCCTCCAGGCCCGGCTCGACAATCCCGCCAAGCACTGGAAATTCCGGCTGGGCGATCTCGACGACCGCAAATTCTGGCCCGAGTATATGCGGGCCTACGAGGATGTCCTGGAAAAAACGAGCACGGAATACGCGCCGTGGTACGTCATCCCGGCCAACCGGAAATGGTACCGGGACCTGGCCGTGGCGCGCATCCTGGCCGGGACTCTCGAGGGATTGAACATGGAATATCCGAAATCGGGAGAGGACCTGGACGGCGTTGTGATCGAGTGATCAGGATTCCCCGGCCGGCATCATGACCGGGACGCCCCATCGGGCGCCGGGCCGGGAGACATGGAGGACAGGAATCCGGCCAGGGCCTGCCGGTTCTCCTTGAATTCCCCCAGATTTTTCCTTATGTCGAGCTTTAAAATCCGGATCGCTTCAGGATAGGACTTGGAACAGAAGAGGGCGCCGGAAGCGCGATGGGCGCCGAACTCCCGGAGGGATTCCAGGGCCAGGAGGCCGTCGCGCCAGCGCCCCAGAGGCTGGTGAACGCTTTTCAGGAGTCCGTCCAGGTTTTCAGCCTTGTCTTCGGTCAGCCCGGCCTCAACCATGATTTCCAGGGTATACCGGGCTTCCTTGGTGCGGATCCTCACCCAGTGGAGCCGATCGGGATCCCGGGAGATCCGAATCCCGGCCTTGACGTCGTTGAGAAGCGATCCGAGCCGCATCTCGGCCGCTTGACGGACCCGGTCTTCCGGCAGGGATTCGAGACGGTCCGCAATCGTTGCCCCGGCCGATTCGAAAAACCGGGAATCGAAGCGGCCGCAGGCCCGGGCAAACCGTTTTCTCTCTCGCGGCTCTTCAGCTTTGAGCATATTGTAATACTCGGACAAGTCGAGCTCGAACTCGCGCACAAGCCTCAGGGTGAGGAACTGGAGAACCTGGACATGGCGGAGTTTCCCCGCCGCCCGGAAGAACCGGCGCGCCGGCCGAAAGATCTCGTCGGCATGAAAAGAGGGCGCAACGGCTTCGACCAGATTGAAGAACGTCCGCAGCCTCTTCAGGCAAACGCGCATTTCGTGGATGGCATCCGCTCCGCCGAACGCGAAGGCGCTCCGGTGATGTTCGGAAAAGAGGCCGGACCGGTCCTCATAGGTTTTTTTAAGCTTCGGCGGCATCGGCATATCGGTCATAACCCCTTGGATCCCGCAACGCCCGGCTCCCCGCGGAAAGCCGCGGGGCTTGTCCGCCGGTCTTCAAACGGATGATCGGGATGCGGCTTCCGCGTTCAGGTTTCCGGACGGTCGACCGCCTTTCTGGCCTTGAGAAAGGACTTGACGATCTTCCTTGAACAATCCCTGATATCCTCTCCGACGGACTGAGCGGCGGTCTTGTCAATGCGTGAAAGAACACCCATCATGCTCCGCACCAGCCGGGCGTCGAGTTCGCCCCGTGCCTTTTTCCTGTCTTCCTTGATCCGGGCGGGATGGGTATATTCGACGAGACGTCCCGGGACTTTGACGATTTCAGACCATTTTTCGACGGGGAAATCGGCAATCACAACGCCGGACTTGGGGATGGCCGCCTCGAATCCCTCGATCAACCTTGCGGCCAGTTCGCTGAAAGCCGGATCGTGACCGAAAATCATGAGGGATTGATATTTGTCGGGCTTGGCGGTGATGACCTTGAGGATCGCATCCGGGGACAGGTCACCGTAGAAGGAATCCCTGAGAAGAATTTTCCGCGGAGGATAGCCGAATGTTTCGGCGAAAATGTGGGCGGTTTCGATGGCCCTGTTGGCAAAACTGGAAATCATGAGGTCCGGCGAAGGGTATTTCAGGGCCAGATGCCTGGCGGCGGTTTTGGCTTCCTTTTCGCCCTTTTTCGTGAGCGACCGCTCGAAGTCCGGAACCGGTCCGTCCTTGGACTGAGCCGTGGCATGACGAACGATGTAGAGTCTTTTCATTGGTCGCATCCATTATATATCAAACATCGCGAGCGTTGATAATCTATGATCATTTTGAACCCTTGAACGTCTTGGCAGAGGCGGCCTGGACATGATATAAAAAAAGCAACGGAGGGATCCATCGCACACGGCCGGAAGGAATCCCGGGAGGAGGACGGCGTGAAAAAAACGAAAGCATCCCATTGGATCGGCTTCGATCTGGGCGGGACCAAGATGATGGCCGTTGTTTTTGATGGGAGTTTCCGTCTTCTCGCGTCAAGAAAGGCCAAAACCAAGGGCCTCAACGGGAAGAACGACGGCCTGGAAAGAATCCGGACGACGATTTGCGGCGCCCTGGAAGATGCCGGGATTGAAGCCGGGAAGCTGGCCGGGATCGGCGTCGGCTGTCCGGGTCCTCTCAACCTGGACCGCGGCATCATCCTCCACGCGCCCAACCTGGGCTGGCGAAACGTGAATCTCAAATCGAGCCTCGAGAAAGCATTCCAATGCCCCGCGGTCATCGCCAACGACGTCGACGCCGGAACCTACGGAGAATATCGATTCGGCGCAGGGCGGGGCGCCCGCTGCGTCCTGGGCATCTTCCCGGGAACGGGGATAGGCGGCGCCTGTATTTATGAAGGGCGAATCCTCCGCGGCCGGACGGGATCCTGCATGGAGATCGGCCACGTCAAAGTCCAGCCTGAGGGCCGCCTGTGCGGCTGCGGACGGCGCGGTTGCCTGGAAAGCACGGCCGGCCGGCTGGCCATATCGGCCGAAGCCGCGGCGGCCGTCTATCGGGGAGAGGCCCCGATCCTGCAGTCTCTCGGCGGAACGGACATCGCCAACTTCAAGAGCGGGACACTGGCCAAGTCCATCAAGGGCGGCGACGCCGCCATAGAAAACATCGTCCGCGCCGCAGCCCGCCACATCGGTTCGGCCGCGGCCGATGCCGTCAATCTCCTGGCCCCGGACGTCATCGTCCTCGGCGGAGGTCTTGTGGAAGCCCTTCCCGATCTCATCGTGGGCGAAGTCCGGGAGACCGTCCTGGCCCGGATCATGCCGGCCTTCGCCAAGGGACTCAAGATCGTTCCGGCGGAACTCGGGGACAACGCCGTCGTCATGGGCGCCGCCGCCCTGGCGGCCGAATCGGGAGGGACGACGTGACGGAAACCGAAGGCCGGAAGCGCCCGGCGGCCGTCATCGACATCGGGGCCACGGCCATCCGCATGGACGTCGCCGAGATCGACGAGACCGGGGGTATCCGCCGCCTGGAATCCCTGAGAAAGCCCGTGGCTTTGGGCAAGGACACGTTCACCAAGGGCCGCATCGAACACGAAACGATCAACCGGTGCATCGAGATCCTGAAAGGATTCCAGTCCATTCTGAAGGAATACGGGATCAAGCCGGACAGCCCGGTTCTGGCCGTGGCCACAAGCTCGGTCCGTGAGGCCCGGAACTCCGACAACTTCCGCGACCGCGTCGCCGTCGCCACGGGAATCGACCTGAAGATCATCGATGAGTCCGAACAGAGCCGGCTGACGTTCATGGCCGCCCAGGATGTTCTCGAAAAGAAACCGGAACTGGTCCGGGCCGACGTTCTGCTGGCTGAGGTCGGCGGCGGCATCACGGAGATTTTTCTCCTTCAGAAAGGTCACCTCCGATACTCGAAGCCCTATCAGTTGGGGACGCTCCGGATGCGGGAAACCCTGGAAACACGCCTGTCGCCGAGCGAGCGCATCAAGCGGATCCTCGGCCAACACATCGGAAGAACCGTGGAGACGATCAAGCGCGATGTTCCGCCCGTTGACGACACGGTCCTGGTGGCCATGTCCGGCGACGCCCAGTTCGCCGCATCGCAGATCGCGGCGGACTGGCCGGACAAACCGCTTGTGACCCTGGATTTCAAGGATTTCTGCGCGTTCGCAGACAAGATCATCCCTCTGCCCGCGGAACGGCTCGTCAAACGGTTCAAGCTTCCCTTCGAGCAGGCGGAGACCCTCGGTCCCGGACTTTTCGCTTATATTATCCTGGGCCGGACATTCAAATCCGAAACCGTCGTCATCCCCAAAACCACATTCCGCGACGGCCTTCTCCGGGAATTGGCCTCCAGGACATCCTGGACCGACGCTTTCTCCGAGGAGGTCATCCGGCAGGCGGTCGAACTGGGACGGAAATACGACTTCGACGAAAAGCACGCCCTGAACGTGGCCGATCTCAGTGTTCTGTTGTTCCGCGCGCTCAAACGGGAATTCCATCTTGATCCGAGGCATGAGCTTCTTCTCCGCCTCGCCGCTCTGCTTCATGACATCGGCGCCTTCATCAGCGACCGCAGCCACCACAAACACTCGATGTATCTCATCCGGAACAGTTCGATCTTCGGGCTGTCCCGCGAAGATATGGACATCATTTCCCTGATCGCCCGTTATCACAGGCGCGCCCTTCCTTCTGCGGCCCATCCCGAATACGCGCCCCTCGACAGGGACAAGCGCATCACGGTTTCCAAAAAAGCCGCCATCCTGCGCGTCGCGGACGCCCTTGACAGAAACCACCTGCAGCAGATCACATCGCCGTCCGTCGCGGTGGGCAAAGACGAGATCGTCATCACGGTCGACGGGGCCGAGGATCTGACCCTGGAGCGGCTGGCCCTCAAGGAGAAGGGGCCGCTCTTCGAGGAAGTCTACGGAATGAAGATCGTCCTGCGGGAAGGCCGGAAGGACCGGGGGGAGAGACTCGATGGCACTTGATCCGAAAGCCTTTCTCAACCGGGAGATGAGCTGGCTGGCCTTCAACCGGCGCGTTCTCGAAGAAGCGCTCGATCCCTCTCTTCCGCCTCTTGAACGGCTGAAATTCCTGGCCATCACCGGGTCGAACCTGGACGAGTTTTTCATGGTCCGTGTGGGCGGTCTGAGACAGCTCGTCGAGCAGGGCCGGAACAAGCCGGATGTCTCCGGTCTCAAACCCTCGGCTCAGCTCAAGGAGATCCGGCGCATGACCCGGGCCCTCATCGCGGATCAATACGGTTGTCTTGAAGATCTCGAGTCGCGGCTGGCGGAATCCGGCATCCGTCGCGTGAGAGAGGAAGAACTGACCGACAAACAGGAGTCGTTTCTCCGCAAGGTTTTCCAAAGCGAGATCCTGCCTGTTTTGACACCCATCGGGCTGTCGCCGGACCGGACCTTTCCCGCTCCGGCCGGACTTCGGATCAACGTCCTGATCCGTTTCCGCCGGTCCGGAGCACAGGACAGGGCTCCCGCCGCGGCCATGGTCACCCTTCCCAAGGCGCTCCCCCGGTTCGTCACCCTGCCGCTCGAAGGCGGATGGGACTATATTCTTCTCGAAGACGTTGTGCGGCGATTCTCCGGCGGCTTATTCCCCGGAGAAATCATCTTGGAATGCCTGCCCTTCCGGATCACCCGGAACGCCGACCTGGCCGTCCGCGAGGACCAGGCCGCCGATCTTCTTGAAGAAATGAAAGAGGTCCTCGTCGAAAGAAAGCTGGGTTCCGTCGTCCGATTGGAAGTCGCCGCCGGAGCCTCGCGCGCGGCCCTGGATCTTCTCAAAGCCCTTCTCGACGTTCCTTCGGAATGGGTGGACGCCGTTCCGGGACCGTTGGATCTTTCGGCCAACATGCATCCGGCCGGCATGACCGGATTCGAAGACCTGAAAATCGAAACCTGGATTCCCCAACCGGTCCCGGACTTCGAAAAGGGCGGTTCCGTCTTCGACGTCGTCGGGAGGAAGGACGTCCTCCTCTCTCATCCCTACGAGAGTTTCGATCCCGTCCGGCGACTCGTCGAGGAAGCCGCGGACGATCCCAACGTCCTGGCCGTCAAACAGATTCTCTACCGGACAAGCGAAAACAGTCCCATCACGGCCGCTCTGGTCCGGGCCGCCGAAAACGAAAAGCATGTCACCGTCCTGGTCGAACTCAAGGCCCGCTTCGACGAGGCCCGGAACATCGTCCGGGCCGTCGAACTCGAACAGGCCGGAGCTCAGGTTATTTACGGGGTCCGCGGCCTCAAAACCCACGCCAAAATCTGCATCGTCGTCCGCCGCGAACCATCCGGAATCCGGCGCTACATCCATTTCGGGACGGGCAATTACAACGAGAAGACGGCCGCCCTCTACAGCGATATCGGATACATGACCTGCCGGGAGGAGTATGCCCGGGATGCCGCCGCCTTTTTCAATATGGTCGCCGGGTTGTCCCAGCCCGTTCCGATGGACAAGATCGAGGCCGCACCGCTCGGCCTCAAGGCCCGGCTCATCGAGCTCATCGAAAACGAGGCCGAACGCCAGCGGCAGGGGCAGAAAGGCCTGATCCGGGCCAAGATGAACTCCCTCTCCGATCCGGAAATTATCGAAGCTCTCTGCCGGGCTTCGCAGGCGGGCGTGGAGATTCTCCTCAATGTCCGGGGCATCTGCTGCCTGAGGCCGGGGGTTCGCGGCCTCAGCGAAACCGTCAGGGTCATCAGTATCGTCGATCGCTTTCTCGAACACAGCCGGATCGTCCACTTCAGAAACGGCGGGGAGGATCGTCTTTTCATCTCCAGCGCCGACTGGATGCCCCGCAATCTCGACCGGAGAATCGAGCTTCTTGTCGCCGTCGAGGATCCGGCCTGCCGGAGACGGCTCCTATCCATCCTGGATGTCACCTTCCAGGATAACGTCAAAGCCCGGGAACTTCGATCCGACGGCAGCTATGTCAGGGTCCGGCCCGAAGGGAAGAAGAAAGCCGTCCGCAGCCAGGCCGTCTTCGCCCGGCAGGCCCGCGAAGCGGCAAAAAAGGCGGCCGCCGACCGGGCCGGAGAATTCGTTCCCATCCGTCCCGCATCCGGGGATTGACGGAAAAAAACCGGCGCGACGGCCGGCGTCAGAACATCCAGGCAAACTTCATGAACAGCGCGTCCTCCTGGCGTCCGGCCACGCCGAAGACCGTCGAGCCGCGCTGCCAGGCGAGCTGGACGAGGCCGAAAGGCGGCTTGAAACGGTAGACGAAGAGAAGCTGGAGGCTCGTCTTGTCGATGGCCGAGTTGACCTGTCCGTAGAACTTCAGAAAGAGGTCGTTCGTGAAGTTGTGGGTCGCCCGCAGGGAATGGATCCAGGTGCTGTCGCCTGACGGATCGGGATCGAACACCAGGCGGGTCAAGCCGTATTCCAGGGCCAGGTCCCGGGTGAGCTTGGCGTTCAGCGAGCCCGTCACGAGCTCGAAGTCGCGGTCGAAGTTGTGCCCGAAGCCGTAGGACAGCCGGGCCGACTGCCATTCCCGGGTGTTCCAGCCGAGGGTGAACTCCGACAGGCGGTTCCGGAAATCCTTCTCGTAGAGCTTGTACTCTTCCTGGTGTTCGATCTCCAGGGAGAGCCTGTTTCTCAAGTCGAATTCGAGCTCCTGGTCGATCTGCCAGGACCGGAGCGTCCCGTCCATCCCCCAGTAGATGTTGGTGTTCGAATCGTAGGCGATCCGTTCGAGAGCGCCCCGCTTGATCCAGAAGGTTTTGTCCAGGGAGGAGTCGATCTCCCGGCGGTTGTCGTCGCGGATGAACCCGACGGCGTTGGCGTTGTCGGCGAAAAACTCTCCGAGGTGGGAGTAACGGACGTGGAAATGAAATGTCGGGGTATCGATCGTCGGCCGGAGAAAGAAGGCGGCGTTTCCGGTCCGGAAATCCCCATAGCTCAGGGCCAACTGCCCGGTGAAGCGTAAGGCGTTCGTGAAATTGAGGGACGTGTCGATTCCGGCCGTGCCGGCGTTCCGCCCGTCGACCAGCCGGTTCGCGGCCAGGAAGCCGACGGACGAATCCTTGAAGATGTCGGTCTTCATGCGGACAACGGAGAAATTCGCCGGCCCGGCGCCCGACGCCTCGTCGCGCTTGGTCTGGGCGGAGAGGGCCGAGAATTCCAGGCCGCCCGCCTTCCCGTAGACCTTGGCCCCTCCGGAGATGTCGCCGATGCGCCGGGAATAGAACAGCCGGATGCGCTGCTGGTAGATCTCCGATCCTTCGAGGAAGAAATTCCTTTTTTCCGGCAGGCTGAGGGCGAACCGGGTCAGGTTGATCTGCTCCTGGTCGGCCTCGACCGTTGCGAAATCGGGGTTGACGGTGAGATCGCCCGAAACCGTCTGGGAAAACGCGTAGCGGACGTCGAGGCCGCCGTCGAGCCCGCCGTCCTTCCAGTCATCGAGCCGGCCGATAATGTGGGGGACGACCTGGAGCGTCTTCGAGGCCTTCTCGAGATCGAGCCCCGTGAGGAGGCCGAACTGGGACACCCGGTAGGGCGAATCCACGACGCCCTGCCAGAATGCGGATTCGAGACGGCGCGGAAAGATGCGAGCCAGCCCGAGCCCCCAGGTCCTGTCGCGTCCCGGCTTGTACTTGAGGCTCGAAAGCTCGATGGCGATCTCGGCGGTCCAGCCTTCATCCGTCCTGCGGGCCGCCGACCTCCAGACACCGTCCCAGGTCGAGTCCGTGTTCAGGCCGTTGTCCGTGATGCGGCCGTCGAACTGCGTCCCCAGCAGGTTCGTGAGGAAGAAGTAGCAGGACCGCCGGTCGGCATGGGTGTCGAGGCAGATGACGACGGCGTCGTCCTCCCGGAGATCACCGTCGCGCTTGGACAGCCGGGCGGCGATCCTGTCGGGCTCGGGATCGAAGTTTTCGAAGCCGAAATAGACGGCCCGGTCATCGTAGAGAATGCGGACCACGGTCCGGACCGAAGCCGGCGCCCCGCGGTCGGGCTCGAACTGGACGAAATCGGTGAGGACCGGGGCCCCGGCCCAGGCCTCTTCGTCAAGGACGCCGTCGACGATGACGGGAGAGTCGATCTTGAGGGCCGAGGCCGTCCGGACCTCCTGCCCGGCCGCAAGGGACGAGACAAGAAGAAGCCCGACCGCCAGGCTGAGCGCTGCGGCCGGGCGATTCGGGCCGCCGCCACCGGATTCTTGATTCATGGAAGGAATTCTAGGGGACGGGATCGGGGCTGTCAACTCGCGACGAGTGCCACGGGGCTCCCGTCCGATCCGGCATCCGGTCTTTTACTTCAACTCGACCGTTTTGGTTGTATTTGCGGCCCAACGCGACTCGTACTTAAGCGTTATGGAGCCTTTCCCCTCGACCAGAAACTCGTGTTCGATCTTGCCGAAGCCGGGGACGACCAGAAACTGGAGATCCGGCCGATGCTTCTTATAGACGACCTGATCGTGGTAGGGATCGGTCAGCAATCCCCCGGCGACGACCTTGGCCCCCTTCCCTTCGACTTTGAGCATGTCCTTGGGGTGGAGATTGATTTTCTGGGCGATGGCGCTCACGGTCGGCATGGCCCGGCCGTTGGAAAGCCGGGTGCGGACGCGGAAGAGGTTTTTCCCCAGCGGCTTGATATCCGTCACTTCGAGCGTCACCTCGGGAACGTGCTTGGCCGAAAAAATGACGACCATGGCGTTTCTGTGAACGAGGTCGCCGATCGTAAACGGCGCGCCGAGTCGCGAGCTCATCTTGACCCAGCCGCCGATTTCGATGTCGCCGTAGGTCGGATGTTTGAAGGGCGTCCAAGGTTTGTAGAGTTCGCCCTGGGTCAGGTGATCGCTGTATTTGAGCCTTTCGCGGTCGGAAACGCCGCTCGAAAGCATGGCCATCATGCCTTCCCCGGCATCCGGGTCGAGAGCCGGTTTTTCGGATGTGCCCGTGAACGATTCGCTAACCGCCTGGAAGACCTCGGGGACATAGGCATAGGCGCCCATGGTGTAGGTCAGCCACTCGATGGAGTCGCCGTAGGTCGTATAAAGATCCTTCCAGGTGATGAGGTAGCGGTAGCCGGGCATGATCCGCTCGGCCTGTTTGCCGATGAAGTCAAGGACGGCGATGTCCTGGGGCGGATACTCTCCCAGCCCCTTCCGGCTGGGTCCGCGCAGGTACATGCCGCCGAAGTTGTGGAACGACCAGCCGATGCAGATGTTGGGCCGGTCGACGATCCACTCGGCCAGGGCCTTGAGCCCCGTTCCCTGAAACGGATATTCTCCGGAGCCGGTCTGGACGTAGGGCGGCGCCCAGTCAAAACCCCAGTTGCGGTTGGGATCGACATAGCCTTCGGCGTCCTCGTTGATGAGTCCGTCGCCGTCGTTGTCGATGCCCTCCTGGCCGAGGATGGTCCACTCGCCCTGCTCGCCGGGCTTGACCCGGACCATAAGCCGCGGGTCCTCGGGGTCGGTCTTCCAGGCCCCGAAGGGATCCCGGATCCGCATCATGCAGATGTTGCCGTCGCCGTCGAGGTCGTCGGGGAAATCCTCGTCGATCAGGCCGTCCCTGTCGTCGTCAAACGGGATGCGCAGGCTGCGGTTGGTGCTCGGCGTGTTGGGGTCGGTGAAGAAATAGTGGCGGCCGTCGGCGTTGACGACGGGGACGACATAGAAACACACGCTGTCCACGACCCGGGTCACTTCATCGTTTTTGCCGTATTGGCCGAGGAGATAGTCGAGAAGATAGAGGGAGATTTCACCGCCCTGAATTTCGTTTCCGTGCATGTTGCCGTCGACATAGACGCCGGGTTTTCCGAGAGCCGGGCCGGTCTTGGGGTTGTTGACGGTCATGGCATAGATGGGACGGCCCTCATCGCTCTTGCCGGCGATTTCGAGCGTCGTCAGGGCGGGATAGGCCTTGTGGAGAGCCTGAAGGGCCTCATAGACCTGTTCCAGCGTGTAGTAATGGTCGAATCTCAGGGGAACGGAGATTCCGGACTTCTGCGCGGGCAGGACCGCGGCGATGAGAAATACGGCAAGGACGGCGGCGGCCGTCTTGATCGTGGCTTTCACTTGGCACCTCCCAGGTCGACGGGGCGGGAATCGCCCCAGGCGTTCTGCGTCTCCGCCTTGACCGTGATCTTGACGGGCTTGTCGGCCCGAACGATCCAGGTTACGAGCTGCGCGCTCCGGGGCTGGACGGAGGGAACGAGGCTGCGCTTTTTGCCCTCGAGGATTTCGAATCCCTGCCCTTCGAGCGTCAACACCGCGGGGATGATCCTCATGTTCCGCCGGGCCATGGCCGTCGGGAAGGGCAGGTCTCCGGTGTTTTCGATCCAGACCTTGATTTCGTAGACGCTCGATCCCAGCCGCCGGACGGCCGTGTCGGCGATCCGGATGCGGGCCATTTTTTTGGCGATTTCGACAACCCAGGGAACCTGGCCCTTGAGCAGGCCCTCGATCATCGCCGGGGGCGGCGTGTTATCGGTGAACGGGACGGCCCCTCCGATTTCGACGTCGCCGAGCGTCGGATGATTGAAGGGCTTCCAGTCAACGAAGCCTTTGCCCCCGAGCTCTTTGTCGCTCCAGGCGAGAAGCGCCTTTTCCTTGGGATCGGCGCCCTCCGGGCTCGGCGGTTTCGGCATCTGTTTCATCATCTCGGCCATTTTTTTCGTGTCCATCATGCCGCCCTGGATCGCGGCGATGACCTGCTTGGCCCGGAACTGGTCGGGGGCGCCGGACGACTTCAGGAAGGCGTCGATGCGCTCTTCGCCGAGGGCGATGAAGTCCTCGTTCGTCATCTTTTCGAGACTGTCGGGCGTGAAGGCGTCGTCCTTCTTTTCCTCGGGAGGCAGCGGCAGCGTCCAGAAATCGAGGGCGAAAGACGGCAGGCCGAGGTGGTAGTAGGACCACAGCTCGAAGGAGCCGTCCTTGTCGGGGGCCGGGTCGAGGCGCTTGCCGTCGAGCTTGGCCGCCTTCAGGAACTCCTTGTATTGATCGGAAAACTCCTTGTAGAACTTGAGGTCGTCCTCGAGGGGATTGACGACGGCGCCCAGGCCGAGGAAGCTGGCGATCATGGACTCGCTGATCTCCATGCCGGGCGGCGCCAGCGGCTGGATGAGTTCCATGACCTCGGCCATGGTGTAGGTTTTATCGGGATCGGCGTTGATGAATCCCGCGATGCGTTCGGGAATCTTGATCTGGTTGAGATCGGCTTCCCCTCTCCGGCCGCCGCGGGGCGGGGCGAGACAGAAGTTCGACTCGCCGAAGACGAAGGTCAGCCCGATCTCGCGATGGGTATCGAAAAATTGGAACAGGGCGAAGGTCTCAGGCTCGGCTCCGGGCCAGGGGCCGGAATCGGGCGCAAGATGATTGAAGAGATGCGGGAAGGCCGTCCCGACATTGACGCCTCCCGGAGGATCCTCATTGATCCGCCCGTCGCCGTCGTTGTCGAGGCCCTCGGGATAGAGCTTCCAGATCCCCTTTTCGCCCTTGGACCAGTCGGCCCGCTTCATGAGGCGCGGTTCGCCGGGAACGGGAATCCACTCCCCTTCGGGATCCTTGGCCCTCATCCGGGTGATCAGACCGTCTCCGTCGAGATCGTCCGGGCCGTCCTCGTCGACCGCGTCATCCTGGTCGTCGTTCATGGGGCGGGCATTCCGGGCGTCGCGATAGAGGGGCTTCTTGAAGAAGCGGGCGTGCGCGTCGGGATTGCCGCAGGGCAGGATGTACCAGGTCCGGTCGGCGCGCATCTCGGGCTTTTCAAGGACGATCCTGGCCAGGTAGAGGGCCGCTTCGCTCGAGATGGGGACCGTCCCCTCCATGTTGGCCGCAATGAATACGCCCGGAAAGGTTTTTTCGGTTTTGGCCGTCTCGGGACCGATCTCGAGCAGCACGAGATCGCGGCCGCCGGCGCTTTTGGCCAGGGCGTGGGTGCGGGCGATCTTGGGGTTGGCCCGGGCCATCTCCGCCAGGGCCGCGTTCAGCTCCTGAGGGTTGCGGTAGCGGTCGAAGGCGAGGTCGGCCGCGGCCGCCTGGCTCAGCCAGAAGCCCGCCAGAAGAAGGACAAGGATGGGACGCAGGGATTTTTTAGGGGTCACGCGATGATACCTCCACATGTTCATGGATAGTATGATATACGAAAAATCGCGTCTTTAGGTTTGTTTTTTAATTTTCTATTTTTTCAGCGGCATAATCGGCAGGATCACATGACTCGGGTATGTTTTGTCATGAAACACCGTTTGATGGGCTGTTTTCCATTCCTTATCGGTGGCGACCGGATTTCCGGTATTCTGATTCGGATTTATCCAAGGAAAGGCGCTGCTGGAGATTTCGACACGAATTTTATGGCCGGCCAAGAAGGTATGGCCGATATCGAACAGGTCAATCGTAATTTTTTCCGTCTTTCCGGGCGTCAGCAGGACTTCTTTTTCATAACCGAAACGATATCTCGCCCGCTTGATACCCATGCCATACCGCCCCAGCTCGATCGCTCTCCCATCGGGAAAAACATCGAGAAGTTTGACGATAAAATCGGTGTCCTTGGCATCGCTGGAAATGAACAATTCTGCCTTGACGGGCCCTAAAATATCGACGGGCTCCGAAAGACGTTCTCCTGTATAGACCAGCACATCTTTTCTGATCTGGATCAGCCTGTTGTCCGTATAGCCCGAGCTCGGCATTTTATCCATACGTATGGGATCCTTCGGATCAAAAATGTATTTGTCCGGCGGTTCCATTCCCGGCTCGTTCCACGAGAGTGTCCCATCGCCGAGCAATGTGTTGGCCTGTCCCCCGCTGCGCAGGTACAGTTTTTGAAACGTCATATCAGCGGGCGGGTATTCGTCGAACTCACGCCATATGTTCATCCCCGTCGAATAGACGCGGGCACGGGGAGGATTGAAATCCGGAGCCGATCCTTTCAGGTGATGATTGAAAAACCTCAGATGAAGCCCCATCATGTCGAGAACGGAATCCTTGGTGAAGGTGAGTTCGCCCTCTTTCGTATCTCCGCCGAAAAACGTTTCCCCGTGATTCCAAGGACCGATGATCAGATTCATTTTGTCTTTTCCCGGCGAATGCTTGCGCATATGAGTCCAATAGGTCAGCGCGCCGGGCTGGTCCACGTCAAACCAACCGGTAACCGTCAGCGCCGGAATATCAATATTCTGAAAATCCTCGACCGTAAAATGGATGCGTTTCCAATAATCATCAAGAGTGCTGTGCGTCAGCCACTCCTTGTAAAACTTCATGTTCCGTCCCATGGCTTCATCCATGGTCAACAGAGGGCGATGCCAGAATAACTTCTCCCAGTCGATCCCGACCAAGTTCCCCCCCTGGGCGACACGGCCTGACGTGCCGTTCAGCCAGCCCAGAGCCCATTGCATGGCCCAAGCTCCCCCTGTATAGGGGAACTCCTCAAAATAGACCGCCGAAGCCGCGGTCGGCACGATGCATTTCAGATGGGGGGGTTGTTCACGGGCCGCCAACCACTGGACGGCGGCGGCGTAGGAAGATCCCATCATGCCGACATTCCCGTCACACCAAGGCTGTGCTGCGATCCATTCTATGGAATCATATCCGTCCCGGCCTTCGACAAAATAGAACCCGAACTCTCCTTCCGAATCTCCCCGCCCCCGCACATCCTGGATGATCAACACATATCCTTCCGGGGCGAAGATCGCTCCCAATGGAGCCAGATATTTCGACACTTTGACATAAGGTGTCCGGATGAGAATCGCGGGATAGCGCCCCTCGGGCTCAGGCATCCACATATCCGCGGACAAGGTGATGCCGTCCCGCATGGGAATCCGCACGTCAAATTGATGCCTTATCTGGGCCGAAAGCGACACAGAAAAACACATCAGCCATATAAAAACCAATTTTCGTTTCATGTTCGTCTCTCTATTTTTCCGGTTTTCCCTCTATCAAACAGCCCGGGAAAGACGATGTGCCGCAAGTCGACAAAGACTTTCGTCACCTTTCCAAATTCTTACTCAAGGGAAGTTCAACATCCTCATCCCAGATATGCTTGGCAAACCACTGCCAATTGTGCCACATCGCCGCCAGAAGTTCTTTCGGTTTCGAGATACCATGCCCGAATCCATTATAGACGATCAGCTCTGTTTCGACGCCCATATCCCTTAATCCCCGCAGCATCAGATAGGCATTTGAAATCGGGACCCGCCGGTCGAATTCCCCATGCTGGATGAGTGTCGGCGTCCCGGCATTTTTAATGTGCGTTATCGGCGATGTTTTGGCGTAAACGTCCGGATCTTCCCAGGGGGTCGCCTGCAGATATTGGAGGGTGAAAGAATGGATGTCCGTGTTGCCATAATACATCGTCCAATCGGAGATGCCCGCCCCCATGGAAATCGCCCTGAATTTTTTCGAATTTGTGCTTAAAAAGGCGGAAATGAAGCCGCCTTGGCTCCAACCCATCGCACCAACCCTGTTCTTGTCCGCGATACCGGTCTTGACAAGGACATCCACGCCCGACTCGATATCCCAGGCGTCTCCAACGCCGAGATTGCGCACGTTCAATGATCGGAATTGTTCCCCGTAGCCCGCGGATCCGCGGTAGTTCGGCTCCAAGATGACGGCACCCTTCGCAAGCCACTGCACCAGCGGATAGACGTATCCGGAAACCGGCATCGGCCTCGCGGCTGTATTCGGCCCCCCGTGAATGACGACCATCAAAGGATATCTGCGGTTGGAATCGTAATTCTCCGGCTTCCAGAGGATGCCTTCAATCTCGGTACCGTCCCGGCTCTCCCACGATATGATCTCCCGGGTTCCAAGAGGCCAGTTCTCGATTTGCGCCGTCATATCGGTGACTTTGACCAGGTTGTAGGAATCCAGGGATGTTTGATACACCTCGACCAAGGTTGTCCGGTCAAGAGCTGTTATGGCCGCTTTTTGACCATCACCGGTTAAACTGATATCAACAATTATTTCCGGCACATCAAAAACTCTTGTGATGGAACCATTCTCAGGATCAAGCTGAAACAAATGAATCAGGGATTTTTGCGATGAATTGAAATAGATCCCTTGTTGCGTCCACTTGAGTGCATTCGGATATTCATCGAAGGAGGATGTGAGAACGGTGATTTCTCCTCCCTCAGCTGGAATTTTCGCCAATTCGATGTTTTGGTAGAAGTGGTGCGGTTTTCTCATGGCCGTATTGAAAAGGATCCATGTCCCGTCCGGTGACCACATCGGGTTGCTATCCGGGCCCGGCTGGGCGACAAGCGGAGTCACCGTCCGCGTGGCAAGATCAATAACAGAGATATCCGAATCACCCCAGGCGGACTCGAAAGGTTTGGGTCTGTGGCTGAAAACGATTTTTTTTCCATCCGGAGACGGGTTAAAACCGTCTACGGTAAAAGCTGTTCCTGATGTCAGCCTTCGGGAGGCCGGCGTTTTTTCGACATCCACATCAGTCAGCCAGAGATGCATCATGCGGGGCTCCGCATCATCTCTGGTGAAACGGCCATAGAGGTCTTCACTTTTTCTTTGATTGTCGCCGGCCGGATCGAGTGCGGAAAAAACGATCTGTTTCCCGTCGGGCATCCATTTGAAAACGCCGATGCCTCCTTCATGACCGGTCAGTTTGACGGCCTCCCCTCCGTTCGGCCTGATCAGATAAATCTGGCTCCCCTCCCCCCGATCTGCGGTAAAACCTATCCATCTCGCATCCTGCGACCATTGGGGGGAATAGCTGCTTCCATCGTTCGTGTATGTCAGTTGGAAGGGTCTCTCCCCTTCGCGCGCCAGCCAGATTTCCGTATCATAACGGTTTTGATCCCAGACGGTGGATCTGACCGTATAGACGATCGCGGAACCGTCCGGAGCGATTTGTGCACTCTCGATCGAACGCAAGCTGATCACGTCTTCAAAAGACGGAACCGGCGGAGGGTTTTCTCCCTGTGCGCCGGCGGCGCACGCAATAAGGATCCCCGTCAGAAAAAAGACAAGCCGGATTCTTCTCATGCGTGAGAGCCGGGGCCGACAAAGAAAATCACGGTCAATGCCAAGACGTCCTCCTTTTTCGAGAATATGTCCTGCCGAAGCCGAGTTTCCCCCGCTCCGGCAGGACACATTTTTCCGTCCTTAGAAATCCAACCGGACTCCGAACTGCACCTGTCTGGGATCCAGCGCCCGGGTCGGCTCACCGAATCGCGGAGAATTTTGGTTCGCGGAAATATTGATGAAATTGGCTTTGTTGGTGAGGTTGTACACTTCGGCAAAGAGATGAAGCCTCGTCGATCCGATGCTGAAGAACTTGGAAAGCCTGTTGTTGATCCAGAAATGGCTGAAACCCCTGCGCGAGTTCCGGTAGTAATCCAGGTAGTCGGAGAAGAGAGTGTCCCGATTCTCATCAAAGCCGTAATAGGCCGTCCATGGAAGGGCCGATCTGAAAAACACGATTCCGCTCAACTGTATGCCGAACGGAAGATCGACTATACCTGAAGCCGTGATCGTGTGGCGCGCATCGGTGGACGTCGGGCCGTACTGGCGTTCCCATCCATCCTCGTCATAGCTGTCCACAGAATCCATATACTCCGTGTTGGCTTTCGACCAACCCAACGTATAAGACAGATCGAGAGACCAGCCTTGGGAATACCGCTTTGACAAAGTCAAGTACATCCCCTTGAAATCGCTCTTGCCCGTATCCGCAACGACTTCCACGCTTCCCCGGCTTGGATCCTGACGCAGGCCGCCTGTCCCGGGGATAACGGGATTCTCATCGACAACAGTGGGAAGTTTATACCCCCGCGTGTAGACAAAATCGACGCCTAAGGAAAGATCCGTTAAAACTTCTCTCTGGGCGCCGAGGCTTGCCTGAAGGGCATAGGGCATTCTCATGTCTTCGCGAAGTTCATAGGTTCCGAGACTCTGGGGTCCGCCCTGATTCGACAGAAAGCCGGGAGGCAAGCCCAGGATGGATTCCCAGAGCGACCAGAAAGGATTGATCCCGTCAGGATCGGGATATGCGGGAAACAGAAGCTGCTCCATTTTCACTTGACTGAAGTAAATGAATTGAGCGGCCGTGTTCCCAAACAAGTTGGCCGAGAAGGTTCCAACTCCTCCCCTGATGGATGTCTTTCTGTCTCCGATAGGATCCCAGCTGAAGCCGAACCGGGGGCTGATGTTTGCAGGGAAATCGAACTGCCTGAGATCGAAATCGGCCATGGTGTAGTAGTTGTAGCGGACTCCGAAATTGAGGGTCAGCCGATCGGAGGCGGCCCAGGAATCCTGGGCGAAAAGCGAGAAAATATGCTGGGGGACCTCGAAAACCGTATCGCCAATGATTCTTACGAAGACCTGAGGGTAAGTGAATGGATCCGCCGCATTGAAGGGATTATTCGTGGCGAAGATATAATAGCCGGGATTATAAGCTTTAATATCACCGCCGCCGGGGGCATAGCTGTAATCAAAACCGAACTTCAGGCTGTGGTCCCCGGTGAAGATACTGAGGTTGTCGACAACTTGAAATCTTTTGGTCCATTGCGTCTTGGGAATCTGGGTGTTTTTACCGAACATCCCACCCGGCCGACTGATCGAGAAAGCGTCGGCTTGCGCCGGGTCGGAAGTGACAAATTCCTGGTTTTCCCAGGCATAGAGCACACGGAGCTCATTCATCGTTGAGCTGGACAGAAAAGAGGTCCAATTCATGGCTCCTTCGCTGATATTATGAAGGCTGTTATAGGCCATCTCTCTTGTATTCAGACCTCCGACGCCCGCATTCTTGATGCTGCTGTCATTCAGGACAACACGAAACATGAAGAGATTGTTTTCGTTGAGCTGATAGTTCAGTTTGCTGAATAAATAATGCCTCGTTTCGGGGATTGAGACAGTTTCCGAAGGCACCAACGGAGATGTGATCTGACTGTACGTTTCCCTGAAGGCGCCTTCATAGGATAGGAAGAAATGCAACTTGTCCTTGACGAGGGGTCCTCCGAGAAATACCGAAGGATTCAGGTGTTTGAAATCCGGCTTCTCATAATCGCTGATGACATTACCCTTGTATCCGTCATGATTGACGAAATAATTGGGCGTGTCAAAAATCTCATCCCGATAATAGAAGGACGCCCGGCCTCGGAATTCATTCGTGCCGGACTGGGTCGAGGCCGCGCGGAGCACTCCTGCCGCGGATCCGTATTCCGCGGAGAACTGATTCACCATCACCCGGAATTCCCGCACGGCATCGGAGGGAATGGACGTCCGCGTGGAATTGGCCGTCATCTCTTCATTGGAAACGCCGTCGACGGTGATGCCCCCCATGCCGAAGGGCAAGGCGTTCGACCTGACATCCGAACTATCGGTTGGATCGATCTGAACACCAGCCTGCAGGATCGACAAGTCGCCGAAGTTTCGATTCAGGAGCGGAAGGCTGTCGATCTGGACTCTGTTCACGACGCCGCTGATTTCTGATTTCGAAATCTCGACCATGGGTTCTCCCGCAGTGACAATAATCTCCTCTTCAAGAGCGGTCTGCTTCAATATAAAATCGATGGTTAAGCGAGCTCCGACACTGAGCGTCAAACCTTTTCTCAGCTCAGTGCCGAAACCAGGCAGTTTCACTTCCGCCTCATACCTACCCGGCTCTATCCCTGAGATACTGTAGGTCCCGTTGTCTCTCGACATGGAGCCAAAGACATATCCCGTCTCCACATTCTTAAAATTGATCGTCACGCCGGGCAGGGCCAGATTTTCTTCATCTGTCACCTTTCCGTTCACCGTAGCGAGGGTCGCCTGAGCGAATCCATTCAAGGCGAGAAAAACCAGTGCCGTGCTGATAAGACCGACCCGGAAAAAACCTTTGTTCAGGCTTTTGAACTTCACCATTTTGAACTCCTTATGATTGGAATATTGAAACTTTTAATTGAGCGGCAGCTCATGAAAAACCTTTGCTAATGCGCCTCTCTTCGCCAAAGGGTTATGGAAAACATCCCTGTCGATGAGCCGCCTCAAGTCATCAGGTGACATGGTCGAGTATCCAATCCCAATGTTTCGTGACGACCTTCACGGCCTTCCTCATATCTCTGTTCTCCAACACGTTCAACAGTTCTAAATGACTTTCGTAGGACGTTGACAAAACCGCCGGTTTTCGGGAAAAAATGAAATGATTCACCAGGATCAGAAGTTTTTCGTGATTGGACGAGAGGGCTTCATAGAGATAGGGGTTTTTTGAGGCCGTCCATATTTTTTCATGGATCCTCATATTCAGCTTCGAAAAATCCAGCCTGTCCTTTTCGCTGCACAGCTCTCCCAATTCCCGGGTCAAGTGCTTGAGATCGGCAATGTCTTCATCACCCATGAATTTCAAAGCCCTCTTCACCGCAAGGAGGTCAAGGTCGATCACGAAATCGACCAGTTTTTTGACATCATCCAATGTGGCGAAGACGACATGGACTTCTTTCCTGGCATTGATGTTGAGCAGTTTCTCGGCCGACAGGATTTGGAACGCCTCCCTGACCGGCCCGCTGCTGACATTGAATATCCTGGCCGTTTCTCTTTCCGTAATTCTTTGTCCGGGCTGCAATTCCCCCCTGAAAATGGCTTCCTTGATGTGCCGATAGATCGTCTCCCGTATGGTAAGAGGGGCTTCGATCACGGTATCAGCCCAGGTTTTTTCCTTTCCGTCTTTCTTATCCATTGTACGATCCTTTGCGCTCTGTCATTGATGCTCTATGCTTTATGCTTAAGCAAGTTTATCGCACGCTCTTTTCGAATGTCAAGCTTTTTTTATCCGTTCCAGTTGACAGGCAATGGTTGCAGGTGTTAACTGATTATGGGATGTGTCAAATGCACCGTTTCCTTTCGATCATGGCTTTTTTCTTTTTGATACCCGGGCCTATCATCCAGGCCAAGGTTCTGCAGGAATCCTTGAGCGAATCATCCAAGGTATGGCTCAATGAGGTCGTTCCTTACATCATCACGAAGGCCGAAAAGGAGTTTTTTCTCAGTCTTCCCAACGAAGTCGAACGGGGGAAATTCATAGAGAGTTTCTGGAAAAAACGAGATCCCCGGCCGGAAACACCTGAAAATGAATTCAAGACGGAGTACTTCAGGCGCATCGCTCAGGCCAATAAGCTTTTCGGCAAAGCTGGAATCGAAGGGTGGCGTACGGACAGGGGCAAGGTCTACATTCTTCTCGGGCCTCCTAAAGACATCCAGAGAGACATGACCCCGACTTCGTTCTCCACTTCCGTCTTTCACGGCCCCCGTGAGATCTGGAACTATTGGGGGTTGTCGAACCCGCGACTTCCCTACAACCTGGAATTCGTCTTTATCGACAGATTGGGAACGGGAAACTATGTTCTGGAAAGAAATGTCAGGCTGGCCGAGCAAGGCGGACAGCCCTTAGACCTCAATGCCTCCCACTACCACTTTGACACCATGGAATATATGGCCGAGATCATGAAAAATCCATTCGAACGCATGGATGAGCTGAGGGGGATCATCACCACGCAAGTCACCTATGAACAGATCCCTTTTGATGCCGCATTTTTCTATTTCAAAGGCGCAGCGGAAACATCCCTCATTCCTCTGGCTGTGTCCATCCCCTACGCTGCATGCACCCAGAAGGAGATCGAAGGCCGGTCGCTTCTCTCTTTGAATGTGTTGATCCATGTCAGCGACGCGCTCGGCCAAGTCATCCTCGAGCGAAACAAGGACATCGAGATCAGACATTCGCCCGGGGAAATGGAGGCACTCCAAACCGAATCCTTGTACGCCCAGACATCCATATCTCTCGAATCGGCGACTTACAACGCACACATCCTTGTGCTGGACAACTTCAGCGGCAAGGTCGGAACCCTCCACAAAAAACTCGTCGTCCCCGACTTCAACACTCAGGGACTTTCGACCAGCAATGTTATTCTTTACGTTTCCAACGGCGGGGAAAATTTGGACGATCTACTCGCGGGTCGGGGCCATATGGGAATGATCAAAAACACATTTAAAACCGGCGATGAAATGAGCCTCATTTTCGAGGCCTATCATCTCACAAAAAATCCCGAGTCAGACGCCTATGATTTTGAAGTGACCTATGAATATTTCGATCAGGGCCAATCCCTGCTGAGGATTCCGGCGCCCGGCTCGAATCAATCTTTGGAAAAGGATATCCGGATCCACACGTCATTCATGCTCAAGAATTTCAAACCCGGAAATTACATCCTCAGGGTGAAAGTTACGGATATTCATTCCGGAAACGCCGTGACCAAGGACGTTACGTTCCTCATCATTCGGTAAGGATGCCGCTTTCCGTCACGTCAGACCGGACTCCGGTTTAGGATTCTTCCAGGCAGGGCTCCGGAATGCTCGCCATTGTTGATGACCGGCACGCCATTCACAATCACGTGATCGATGCCGTCCGGGTATCTTTGAGGTTCAGTCCAAGTGGCTCGATCGGCGACCCGGTATTCGTCGAAAATCACGATGTCCGCAAAGGCACCCGGCTTGAGCACACCCCGGCCGGCGAACCCAAAATTTGCGGCCGGAACCCTTGTTATCTTCCGAATCATTTCGCGCAGAGGACAGATCTCTTCATCACGCACATATCGCCCCAGGACACGGGGAAAGGTCCCATAGCTTCGCGGGTGTGACTTTCCATGGCCGAGAGGCCCGTAGGGAGCCTGGGCAGAGCCGTCACACCCGATCCCGACCAGGGGATGTGCCAGGATCCTCCTCAGATTTTCCTCGCTCCCCATAAAGATGATCTGGCCGGCCTGATTGTTTTCCTCGATAAGAAGATCTCTTAAGAAAGCGAACACATCTTTCCCGGCGATCCGTGAGGCGGCGGCCACACTGACTCCTTCGAAACGGCGGTTTTGTTCGGCTTTGATCGAGGATATCAACACTTTGTCCCAGGAACCGAGCTTTTCCTCCCGAAAACGGAGATATTCCCGAAAACGTCTTTCCAAGGCGGGGTCCTTGAGCCGGGCCAAAAACTCTTCGGTTGTGCCCTCGCAGGCCCAGAGGGGAAAATTGAAGTTGCTGAGTCCGGTCTCCCCCGCAACATAAGGATACCGGTCGCAGAACACCTTGATTCCCGAAGCCGCAGCTTTTTCCAGCCGGGTGAAGACGTCGTCGATCTTGGGCCAGTTTCTCGGATAGGCCGTCTTCAAATGTGAGATTTGGATCCGAATCCCCGTCTGCTCAGCAACATCGATGGTTTCATCCAAAGCTTCCAAAAGCGAATCATCCTCACTCCGCAGATGCGAGGCGTACATACCACCGTTCTTCACAGCGACCCGGCAAAGCTCGATGATTTCATAGGGTTGTGCGAAACTGCCGGGCGCATAGGCCAGACCGCTGGAAATACCCAGGGCGCCGTCTCGAAGATTTTCTTCAACCATAATCTTCATCGCCGACAGTTCTTCGGCCCGGGGAGGCCGGTCATCGGACCCCATGACGGCACGCCGGATGGACCCATGTCCCACGAACGTCGAAAAATTGAGAGCGGATCGGGAATGTTTCAATCGACCGAAAAATCCTCTGATATCCCGCCAGTCAAGCTCGAGACCATATTGCTTCATAAGTCTTCTGCGTCTTTGCCTATAAGTTTCATCCGAAAGAGGAAACACGGATCCCCCGCAGTTCCCGCTCACCACCGTGGTTATCCCCTGTCGAAGATGACTTTCCGCACGGGGATTCACCAGCAGCTCGACATCCGTATGATCATGGGCATCGATAAAACCGGGACAGACCACCAATCCCTTCGCATCGATGATGGATTTGGCCCGAGAGGAAGCGATTCCTCCGATCTTAACAATTCGATCTCCACGGATTCCGATGTCGGCGATGATTTCTTCCGCGCCCGTTCCATCGAACACACGGCCGCTTCGTATCAGCAAATCAAACGGCTTCCTGGAATCACAACCTTGCAGCAGGATTCCTCCCCCAGCCCATCCTATCGCCGTCTTGGACGATGTCTTCAGGAATTCTCTCCTGGTCAACAGCCGGCTCATCCGCTCTCCTTATCGTTTCGACCTACGAAATCCACGGAAAGACTCATCGACAAATATCAGAAAACTCTTGTGCCCAAAACTATCTTAAACAAGAAAAAAGTATAAAGCACGCAGCTTGAATCCGTCAAGGCGGCAGGAAGGATGGATCTCCGCATCAAGGATCATCCCGAATGGAGACGAGGCAACCGCAATTGACAACACACATGGCTTTGTTGACAATGAAGACCATTTTGCCGAGATCGGAAGGGAAATCACGGCGTATCTCTCCAAGGAGGAATTTCATGAAACAACCGAGACGGATCCTGGTCATCGCATTGACGCTTTTTCTTGCCTCTTTTTCCCAAGCGCAGGACCTCGAGCCGCATTTGCAAAAGGGGCTGAAAACCATCAGGGCGATGGATGCCTATCATTATGTCAAAAAGATGGTCAGCCCGGAATTCGGTGGACGCTATACCGGAGATGAAGGTTATCTCGCCGCAGCAAACTGGGCGGCAAAGAAGTTCAAGGAATGGGGCCTCGAACCGATGAACAAAACCGTAGGCTACCTGCAGGCTTTCCCTGCTCCCTACACCAAGGTCAAAGAAGCGGAATTGACGCTCATGCTGCAAAACGGCAGGAGTGTCACGCTCACGCCTGAAGAAGATTTCCTGCCCATGCTTCCGACCGACAGCGGCCACCATGCAGCCGGAGCCGTATTTGCCGGATGGGGAGTTCATGCGCCTGAGATGAATTATGACGATTATCACGGCCTCGATGTCCGCGGCAAATACGTCCTCTGCATCCGCGGGGTGCCGGACCCTGACAATCCCGCTTTCAAACCGCACAATGAACACCGCCACAGAATGAAAACGGCCAAAGAAAAAGGCGCGCTTGGCCTCTTCTATATCTATGAGCCTCATTCCAATCCGAACATGGACTGGATCGAAGGATTTACTTCCGTGATTCTCAGTGAAAAATCCGCCGATCTTCTCCTTGAAGAAAAGGGATTTCGGGTTGCCGAGCTGAAGCAAACGCTTCTTAAATATCAACGCCCCATTTCGTTTGAATTGGCCGGAAAGATCAGCTACCGCGTCGTCTCAGAGTTTTTCCCGGAAGGAACAGGGTATAATGTTGTCGGAATTATCGAGGGGAGCGACTCTCGACTGAAGACGGAGTGCATTGTCATCGGCGGGCATTATGACCATAACGGCACTCACCTGGGGATCCTGTTTCCCGGCGCCAATGACAATGCGAGCGGCAGCGCTGCCGTTGTGGAGATCGCCGAGGCATTTGCCCATACGGGAAAACGCCCAAAACGCTCGGTTGTTTTTGTGTTGTTCGGCGGGGAAGAGATGGGACTGAAGGGTTCGCATTTTTTTGTCGATCATATCCCGGAACAGTTCTCCAAAGTTGACGCGATGTATAATCTTGACATGGTCGGCGACGGAAGAAAAGCGACAGGCCGGGCCACAACACAACCGCCGGAATTCAAAAAAAGCATCTGGGATGCCGACAAACATGTCCGTATCTTGGGGAAGTTCGGAGACATCACCGGCCCTGGAGGCGGCTCCGATTACCGGCCCTTTAATGACAAGGGGATTCCATGTGCGGCGCTGATGTCTGACGGCCCCGGCCTGCATTATCACAGGTCCGCCGACGATATTTATAATGTGAATCCGGATATCATGGCGGAAATCGCGAAACTGGTCTATATCGCGTCCTATCGGTGGGCGGATCGATAGCCGACCGTCATTTCATTCGGGTCTGGAATCGGGAGAGTCATAATGAAGCTTGGTCAACAGACGTATGTCCTATCAATGATGGCATGTCTTTCTTTTATGGCCTTGTGCATTTCACAAGGTTCAGCGCAGGAATCCACGGGACGATGGACGACAGAAACCATGCTGCGTTACAAAAGCGTTGGAGGAACGGCCGTCTCTCCGGACGGAAAACGCATCGCTTACACAGTCAGAGAGGCCTTAACCGAAGGAGAATTATCAGAATATCGCACGCACATCTGGATCGTCGCGGCAGACGGCACAATGAACTATCAGTTCACATATGGAGACAGCTCCTGTTACAGCCCTTCGTTTTCTCCGGATGGAAAGTATCTGTCATTCCTCTCTTCGCGCGGAAGCGATAAAAAGACCCAGATCTGGCTTTCCCGTTTTTCTGGAGGTGATCCCGAACAATTGACAAAAACGATTTCAGGCGTCAATGCCTATTCCTGGTCGCCTGATGGGATGAGAATCGCCTATACCATGACAGATCCTCCTTCTGAAGAGGAGACGCAACGAAAACGGGAAAGGCGCGATGCCCGTGTTCTGGATATAAATTTTAGATATTCTCATCTTTATACGATAACCGTTGAGAAAGATGCTTGGGGTGAGCGCAAGGTGACTCGTCTAACGAAAGGGGATTTCCATGTTTCATCGAACCCGTTTTTGGGTTCGAATCCCCCCTTCGACTGGTCCCCCGACGGGACGACGATCGTTTTCGAGCACCTGGAATCTCCCCTCACCGCAGATTGGACGACAAGCGATATCTCCTGTGTTCCTTCCGACGGCGGACCGGTGAGGCCCATGATCTCGCGGAAAGGCGTGGATTCGAAACCTCGATATTCTCCGGATGGAAAGAAAATCGTTTTTGCTTCGGATAACGGCAACACGAAATATGCCTTTCTTCAGGACTTCTATGTGATGCCTGCCGAAGGCGGAGAGGCGAAAAAACTTGCAGAGACGCATGACCGCTATTCTTCGCAAATCATGGGCTGGTCTGCCGACGGAAGAGAATTCACTTATCTGGAGTCATCCAAAACATCACAACGCCTGTTCGCCTTACCGATAGACGGCGGTCAACCGCGTATGATCACAAAGAGCCCCGGCGCGTATTCCGGAGTGGCTTACGACAAAAACAGACGGACAATGGCTTATATCTATCAGACAACCGAACTTCCCCCGGACATCTATATTTCGGATACGGAAGATCGGAATTCCGTCAAATTGACCGAGGTCAATGCCCATTACCCTCAATATCCGATGGGCAAAACGGAAGTCCTGACCTGGAAATCCCGGGACGGGCTCGAGGTGGAAGGGTTGCTGACCTACCCTGTCCAATATGAGAAGGGAAGGCGGTATCCGCTGCTTCTCAATATTCATGGGGGTCCGACAGGGGTATATATCCAATCGTATACGGCTGAGTCTTCCCTGTATCCGACCCAAGTCTTCGCAGAGGAAGGGTTTGCGGTTCTTCGCCCGAATCCGCGCGGAAGCGCCGGATATGGCAGTGAGTTCCGTTTTGCCAATTACAACGATTGGGGATTCGGCGATTATGAAGACGTCATGAGCGGAGTCGACAAGGTTATTGAAATGGGAGTTGCGCATCCGAACGAGCTCTGTGTGATGGGATGGAGCTATGGCGGCTATCTGACTTCATTTGTCGTTACGAAGACGGACCGATTCAAGGCCGCAAGTGTCGGTGCCGGTTTTCCGAATCTGATGAGTTTCACGGGAACAACCGATGTCCCGGGCTTTATTCCCGACTATATGGGAGGTCAGCCTTGGGACCGCTTGGAAGCCTATATGAAGCATTCGGCAATGTTCAATGTGAAGGGCGTCACAACTCCGACACAGATTCTTCACGGGGAAGTCGACACACGAATCCCGATCGGACAGGGATTGGAATTCTATAACGCCTTGAAACAGCAGGGCTGCCCGACGGAAATGATCGTATACCCAAGGACTCCGCATAGTCCCCGCGAACCGAAATTTGTCGTCGACATCACCGACAGGGTGTTGAAATGGTTTAACAAACACCTGGGGCGGAATTCCAAAAAATAGCTGTAACCTCAGGATCATTTTTTTCGAACGAGCCGGCATCGAACCGGCCATTCCCGAGCTTCGGTTTGGCATTTTCAAGGCCAAGTGTATTAAAATGGAGTTTGCGGGAGGGACCATGAACAGAACAGCCGTTCGTTTGATATTTGCGATCGTCATTCTGGCCGGTCTGATTTTCGGTCTGGGAGGCGTCATGAAGGATCATTCCAAACAGGACAAGACGAAACGCTCGACCGAGGAGCTCTGGAAAAAAGTCCAGGCCGCCGAGAGCGACGGCCTGCCCCAAACGGCGATCGACCATCTGAAACAGATTGTCGCCCTGAGCCTCGAAGGCAACCGCGAAAGCGAGGCCCTGAAGGCCCTGTCCCGGCAGCTCATTCTCGAATCCCTGATCGAGGGCAACAAACCCGAAACCCGGATCGTCCGGATCCGGGAGGAAATCGACAAAGCCCCCGCCGGAATGAAGACCATGCTCCGGGTCATCCTGGCCCAATGGTACCGGCACTACCACGAACGGAACAGATGGCGCTTCATGCGGCGCGAGGCGACCGCGGGCGGAATCGATGAAACGGACTTCACAACCTGGGACCTCCGCCGCCTCTTCCGCGAAATCGACACTATCTACCGGGATATTCTCAAGGATGAAGCCGCCCTGAAGAAAACGCCGCTTGCCGTCTACCGCGACTTTCTCCAGGCCGGAAATCAGCCCTCGTCGCTCCGTCCGACGCTCTACGATTTCGTCGCCTTCGAGGCGCTCGATTTCTATACGTCGGGCGAACAGGCCGCCGCCGCCCCCGAGGACGCCTTCATGATCGAGGCCTCTTCGCCCGTGCTCGGCCCGGCGGACAAGTTCCTGAAGTTCAAGCCCGAGACGACGGATGTCGATTCTCCGAAGCTCCGGGCGCTTCTTCTGTATCAGGGTCTTCTCGATTTCCATCGCCGCGACGGCGACCGGGACGTCTTCCTGGACGCCGACCTCCATCGCCTGCGGACCATGAGGAACTGGGCCGCCGGCGAGGAGGCTTCGAGCCGCTATCTCGAACGGCTGAAGAACATCGCCGAAAGAAACTCCGGTTCGGTCATGTCCTCCATGGCGGATTTCCTGGCCGCGCAGGAGCTCCTGGCCGGGGGGGATGCCGTCGCGGCCTATGTCCTCGCCGACCGGGGCCGCAAGGCCCATCCGGATTCGATCGGCGGAAAAAACTGCGACGCCCTGATCGGGGGGATCACGGCCCGCGAATACGACGTCCGCACCGAGCGCGTGGCGGCGGCCGGACGGCCATCCCGAATGGTCGTCGAATACCGCAACATCGAGGAGATCCACTTCCGCGCCGTCAAGGAGGATTTCGACGCGCTCATCTCCGGAAAGAACGCCGGGGATCTTCTATGGACGACCGACGCAAGCATGAAAAAGTGGCTCGACCGGAAGCCGGAGGCGGAGTGGTCCGCACGTCTCGCGCCGACTCCGGACTACAAACGCCGCCTGGAGATCATCGAGATTCCGGCCCTCGGCCCGGGCTTCTACCGGATCCTGGGCAGTTATGACAGGAGTTTCGGCGACAAGGAGAACAAAATCGCGGCCGGTTCGTTCTGGTCGAGCGGACTGGGCCTCGTCCTGGGAGGTCCGGGACCCGGGATCGAGGGCCTGGTCGTCGACAATCAAAGCGGCGACCCGGTCCCCGGAGCCGATATCACGCACTACGAATACAACCACAGGACCTCCGCCTTCAATAAGAAGGCTTCAACCCGCTCGGACAGCCAGGGCACATTCACCTTCTCCGAGACCGAGCGCTCCTATACCACGCTTCTCCTCGTCAAGGATGCGTCCGGAGACCGGCTCGCCGAAACCTCCGTTTCGCCCTCATACCGGTACCCGAACGAAACTTACAGCCGGACGATCTTCTTCACCGACCGGTCCCTCTACCGCCCCGGCCAGACCATCCATTTCAAGGGGCTTTGCCTGAGAGTGGACCGGGAGGCGGACGACTATAAAATCCTGCCCCGGAAGAAACTCCGGGTCGTTTTCCGCGACGCCAACGGGCAGGAGATAGCGGCCCTCGACCTCGTCTCCAACGATTTCGGGACCGTGAGCGGCGCCTTCACCGCCCCGGCCGATCGGCTGACCGGAGCCATGTCCATCTCCACGGAAGATCCCGGCGGATCGTGCACGGTCCGGGTCGAGGAATACAAGCGGCCCAAGTTCCAGGTCAAAATCGAAGTCCCGGAGCGCGAGTTCCGGCTGAACGAAGAAATCTCCGTGCCGGGTGAGGCCCTATCCTACACGGGGGCGCCGATCGACGACGCTCTCGTCAAGTACCGGGTGGTCCGCCAGGTCCGCTTCCCGGTCTGGTGGTTTTATCGAAGGGGCCCGTCGGCCGGCGAGAGCGCTCAGGAGATCGCCCACGGCACGACCCGCACGGACGAGGCGGGAAAATTCGTCGTCGCCTTCAAGGCCCGGCCCGATCCGGCCGTATCCCCATCTTCCCAACCTGTCTTCACGTTCTCCATCACGGCCGATGTCACGGACGGAACCGGAGAGACGCGGAGCGCCGGGGGCCGCGTCCGCCTGGGTTACGCCGCGATCGAGGCAAACCTTTCGAGCGACGGATGGCAGGAAGCCGGAAAACCGGTCAACCTCAGAATATCCACCGTGACCCTGAACGGCAAGCCGGCCTCGGCCAAGGGGATCGTCGAGGTGTTCGCCCTGCGCGGACCCGAAAGTCCCGTTCCCGTGGACATGATCGGAGAAACCGCCGTTCGGGAAAGTCAGGCCGGGGATGACGCGGAGTTTTCCGAGTCTTCGGACTGGCGGAGATGGCCCGAGGGCGACCGCGCCGCCGCGTCGGAGTTCGAGACGCGCGCCGACCGGGACAAGCCCGAGACCCTGTCCTTCGATCTTCCGGCGGGCGCTTACAAGGCCCGGCTGAAAACCCGGGATTCCTACGGGACGGACGTGGAATCCCTTTACTATTTCCTGGTTCTCGACCCGTCGGCCGAAACGTTCCGGATCCCCGTCCCCTTCCACGTCGCGGCGAAAACCTACTCCGTCGAGCCGGGCGAGACGTTCGAGATGCTCTGGGGGACGGGCTATGAGCGGGGACCCGTTCTGGTCGAGATCTACCGGCGCGGGCGGCTTCTCCGCCGCTCCTGGAACGACTCATCGAAAACTCAGGGCGTCCTCCGCGTCCCGGTCGCCGAAGAATGGCGGGGCGGATTCACCGTCATCGCCATGATGGTCAAGGAGAACCGCCTGTACCGCGAAGAGAGGCGCGTGGCCGTGCCCTGGTCGAACAAGCGGCTCGATCTGCAATGGCAGAGCTTCCGCTCCAAGCTCCGGCCCGGCCAGGCCGAAACCTGGTCGCTCCGGATTTCGGGGCAGGGAGCGGAAATCCATGCGGCCGAGATGGTCGCTTCTCTCTATGACGTCTCCCTCGACCAGTTCTACGGCCACGGCTTTCCCGGGATATCGGGGATATTCCGGGGCGAGACGTCCATCGGACCGGCCGGATTCTCGAACCGGCGGGAAGATCTCCGGACGCATCGCGACAATCTCCGCGTCCACCGCGGCTTCATCGAACCCACTTATGTCCGACTGCCGCGGGACGTCGTCGAGGACGCCTGGGGATACGAATACCGCATGAGGAGCATGCCCATGGCCGTGCCCGAGGCCGGAGCCGTCGCCGACGAAGCCATGATGTCGGTTCGGGAAGAGGCGCCGCCGGCGCCCGCCGTCGTCGGAGGCGTCGTTGGAGGTGTCATCGGAGGAGTCGTTGCAGGCGGAGGAGAACCCTCAGAACCCGGAGCCGCGGCACCCGAGATCGATCTCTCCGCGGTCCAGGCCCGGACGAACCTCAACGAGACGGCCTTCTTCTACCCTCACCTTTTGACCGACAAGGACGGCGTTGTCACCCTCGAATTCACGATGCCGGAAGCCCTGACCGAATGGCGGTTTCTCGGCTTCGCCCACACCCGGGACCTCATGAGCGGATCGATCGAGGCCCGGACCGTTACCCAGAAGGAACTCATGGTCCAGCCCAACCCGCCGCGTTTTCTGCGCGAAGGCGACCGTCTCGAATTCACGGTCAAGGTCACGAACATGACCGAAAAAGAGGCCTGGGGCGCCGTCGAACTGCGCTTCTTCGATCCACGAAACGAAAGCTCCCTGGACGAGGCTCTGGCCCATGTCGCGCCGAAACAGACATTTGCGATTCCGGCCAAACAGTCCCGGTCGTTCTCCTGGCCGCTCGCCGTTTCGGACGGAATCGAGGCGGCGGGTTTCCGGGCCGTCGCGGCGACGAAGGAATTTTCGGACGGCGAGGAAGGAATGTTTCCGGTCCTCAGCCGGAGCCTTTTCGTCCGAGAATCCATCCCTCTCTGGATCAGCGGCAAAGGCGAAAAGACATTCCGCTTCAACAAGCTCGCGGAATCGGACACATCCCCGACGCTCCGCCATCTTGGACTCACGGTCCAGATGGCCTCCAACCCGGCCTGGTACGCCATCCAGTCCCTGCCGTTCCTCATGGAATATCCCTACGAATGCTCCGAGCAGGTCTTCAACCGTCTCTACGCCAACGCCCTGGCCCGGACGATCGCCGGTTCCAGTCCCCGGATCCGGCGGATTTTCGACCTGTGGAAAGGAACGGACGCGCTGCAGTCCAACCTGGAAAAGAACGAGGATCTGAAGAGTGTGCTGCTCCAGGAGTCGCCCTGGGTCCTCCAGGCCAAATCCGAAACCGAGGCCAAGCGCGCGATCGGGCGGCTGTTCGACGAGAATCTCATGAACCGGGAGATCGGACGGGCCATGGGCAAACTGGCCGAAATGCAGCTCGCCGACGGATCCTGGCCCTGGTTCCCGGGCGGAAGGGGGAACGATTTTATCACCCTGTACATCGTCACCGGATTCGGACGCCTCAAGCCTCTCGGCGTCGCCGGCCTGTCCCAGGAGCCGGCCCTGAAGGCGATCGAGCGCCTGGACAACTGGATCCGGGAGGTTTACGAAAGGATTCTCGAATATAAAACCCAGGACGAAAACAACCTCAGCCCGACCGTCGCCCTCTATCTCTACGCTCGAAGCTTCTATCTGAGTGAGCGGCCTATCCCCGACGGCAGCCGGAAGGCTGTGGATTATTTCCTCGCCCAGGCTGCGGAGCATTGGCTCCGGCTCGACAACCGCCAGAGCCAGGCCCATCTCGCCCTCGGCTTAAACCGCATGGGCGACAAGGAAACGGCTCGGAAAATCATGCGCTCGATGAAGGAGCGGAGCAAATTCGACGAAGAGATGGGGCGGTACTGGGCGGAGACCGAACTCTCCTGGTGGTGGTACCGCGCGCCCATCGAAACCCAGGCCGTCATGATCGAGGCCTTCGGCGAGGTCATGAACGACACCCAAGCCGTCGAGGAATGCAAGATCTGGCTGTTGAAGCAGAAACAGACGCAGGACTGGAAGACGACCAAGGCCACGGCCGAGGCCGTCTATGCCCTGATCCTGCGGGGAACGGATCTCCTGGCTTCGGACGCGATCGTCGAAGTGGCCCTCGGCGGAAAAACCGTCGAGCCGGAAAAGGTCGAGGCCGGAACGGGGTTCTACGAGAAGCGCTTCGCCGGATCCGAAGTCAAGGCGGCCATGGGCGAAATCGAAGTCCGGAAGACGGATGCGGGAATCGCCTGGGGCGGCGTCCACTGGCAGTACCTGGAGGATATCTCCCGGATTACGCCGCATGAGCAGAATCCGCTCACACTGAAAAAATCCGTTTTCGTCAGACGCCAGACCCGGAGCGGACCCGTGATCGAACCCGTCCGGGGGCCGCTCGCCGTCGGCGACACCGTCGTCGTCCGGATCGAGCTCCGGACGGACCGCGACATGGAATATGTCCACATGCGGGACCACCGGGGCAGCGGACTCGAACCCGTGAACGTCCTGTCACACTACAAGTTCCAGGACGGGCTGGCCTACTACGAGGCGACGCGGGACGCGGCCACGCATTTCTTTATCGACTACCTGCCGAAAGGGACGTATGTCTTCGAGTACAGCCTGCGGGTCCAGCACCGGGGCATCTACCAAAACGGCATGGCCCACATCGAGTGCATGTACGCGCCGGAGTTCAACAGCCACTCGGCGAGCGTCGCCCTGGAGGTGAAGTAGGCCGGGCCTCAGCGTCCGGCGAGGCAGGCTTCCAGGTCTTCGGCGGCCGTTCCGACCGGCATGACGTTGAACGTCTCGGCCAGAACCTTGAGAACCCCGGGCGACACGAAGGCGGGCAGGCTGGGGCCGATGCGGATGTTGCGGATGCCCAGGCTGAGCAGGGTCAGCAGGATGACCACCGCTTTTTGTTCGTACCAGGACAGAACGAGCGACAGGGGGAGGCCGTTGACGTCGGTGTCGAAGGCCTCGGCCAGGGCGGAGGCGATGCGGACGGCCGAGTAGGCGTCGTTGCACTGGCCGCAGTCGAGGAGGCGCGGAATTCCCCCGATGTCGCCGAAATCGAGCTTGTTGAAACGGTACTTGCCGCAGGCAAGAGTCAGGATGACGCAGTCCGGAGGGACGGCCTCAGCGAACTCCGTGAAATAGTTGCGGCCGCTCTTGGCCCCGTCGCAGCCGCCGATCAGGAAGAACCGGCGGACCGCGCCGGAGCGGACGGCGTCGATCACCTGTTCGGAGAGCCCGAGGACGGCGTCGTGGCCGAAGCCGACCAGGATCGAGCGGTCCGGACCGTCGGCCTCAAAACCCGGCGCGTCGAGGGCGGCCCGGATGACGGGGGAAAACTCGCGGTCGGCGATGTGGACGACACCGGGCCAGGCGACGAGCCCGCTCGTGAAGATCCGTCCCTTGTAGGCGTCGCGGGGGCGCTGGATGCAGTTCGTGGTCATGAGAATCGCGCCGGGGAAGGCGTCGAATTCCCGGGCCTGATCCTGCCAGGCGCCGCCGTAATTTCCGGCCAGGTGCCCGTATTTTTTGAGTCCGGGATAGCCGTGGGCCGGCAGCATTTCCCCGTGGGTGAAGACGTGGATGCCCGTTCCGGCGGTCTGCTTGAGAAGCTCCTCGAGGTCCTTGAGATCGTGGCCCGAGACGAGAATGGCCTTCCCCTTCAGGGGCTCGATCCGGACCTTCGTCGGAACTGGCGAACCGTAGGCGCCGGTGTGGGCTGCGTCCAGCATCTCCATGACCTTCAAATTGACGGTCCCGCACTTGAGGCAGAGGGCTGTCAGTTCGCCGGCTGGGATGTCGCGGGTCAAAGCGTCCAGGGCCTCGGCGAAAAAGGCGTAAACGTCCTCGCTTTCCCGTCCGAGAATCGCGGCGTGATCGGCATAGGCGGCCATGCCCTTGAGACCGTAAGTGAGAAGCTCCTGGAGGCTGAGGATGTCCTCGTTGCCCGCGGCTCGGCGGGCGGGAATGCCGACTTCCTCTCCCTGGGCGATGAGCCCGGCGCGGTCGGGCGCCGGTTCCCAGCAGGCCGGTCCGTAGAGGGATTCAGGGATCACCCCGGCTTTCCGGGCGGCGTCTTCATAGAGCCGCCGGATTTCGGACTTGACGGCGGCGGCGCGGGCGAGGAGCGAGGCCAGGCGGTCCGGATCGAAGTTGACGTTGGTTACGGTCGTGAACAGGGCTTCGACGATGAAGCGGTCGGCCTCGGCCGGCCGGACGCCGAGACGGCGGGTCCGGTGGGCATACATGGCGATCCCCTTCGCGGCATGAACGAGAAGGTCCTGCAGGGCGGCGACTTCGGGGTCTTTTCCGCAGACGCCGAATTGCGTGCAGCCCGTGCCCTTGGAGGCCTGTTCGCATTGAAAACAGAACATCGTGGTCATGGTCGGTTCTCCTTGATTATGGAATCAACGATCGCCGCTATGGGCGACAGAGACATTATCGCCCATCCGCAACCCCCGCGCCTTGACTTCCGTCAAGCGTTCGTTTTATGCGCCCTCGATGAGCACCATGTTTGTCCGGGCGATCCGGTTGCGCAGGGCCAGGGCCGGGGCGTACTCGGGCGAATCATGCCATTTTTTCGCATGCTCCGCCGAGGGAAACTCGAGGATGACCAGCCGCCTGGCCCGCCAGTCCCCTTCCAAAGTCTCGTTGGGACCGCCCCGGGCCAGGTAGCGGCCGCCGAACTGCGTGACGGCCGCATGGGCCATTTTTTTGTACTCCTCGTAGCCGACCGGATCCGTGACTTCGACGTCGACGATCACATAGGCCGCCACGGCGTCCTCCCTACTTCAGTCCTTTCTGGATGAGGAAGGCGTCGATATCGGGCTCTTTGCCTCGGAATTTTACGTATTGGGACATGCCTTCGCCCAAGCCGTTATCGGCCATGATGTGCTTCCGGAATTTGGCGGCCAGCTCGGGATTGAAGAGATCCCCCGATTCCTTGAAGGCCAGGAAGGCGTCGGCGTCGAGAACGCCCGCCCAGTTGTAGACGTAGTAACCCGCCGCGTAGCCGGAGCCGAAAATGTGGCTGAAGTAGGTCGTCCGGTAGCGGGGAACGATTTCCTTGATCAGGCCGATGCGGTTCATGGAGGCGTTCTCGAAACCGTTGACGTCGATCGCGTCGCCGTGCTCGGCCGTGTGCCAATCCATGTCGAGGATGGCGGCCGCGATGTATTCGGTGTTGAGGAAGCCCTGGTTGAAGTTGCCGCTGTTCCGAAGCCTGCTGATGAGTTCATCGGGAATCACCTCGCCGGTCTCGTAATGCTTGGCATAGGCTTTCAACACCTCCGGTTCGCCGGCCCAGTTTTCCATGATCTGCGAGGGCAGCTCGACGAAATCACTGGGCACGCTGCGGCTCGTTCTCCGGTAGCGGCCGTCGGCGAAAAAGTTGTGGAGGGCATGGCCGAATTCGTGGAAGAAGGTGGTCGTCTCGTCCCAGCTCAGCACGGCGGGCTTGTCGCCGCTCGGCCGGGTGAAGTTCGTGACGATCGTAACGATGGGAGCGATTTTTTTGCCGTTCTCATAGGCGCCGCTCCGGTAGGTGCCGCACCAGGCGCCGACGCGTTTGCCGGGCCGCGGATGGGAATCGATATAGAGAATGGCGAGATGGCTTCCGTCGTTGTCGATGACTTCATAGGCCGCGACTTCCCGGTGATAGACCGGAACTTCGGGGCGTTTCACGAATTCCAGGCCGTAGAGGCGGTTGGCGACATGGAAGATGCCGTCGCGGACGTTGTCGAGCGTGAAATAGGGCTTGAGCTCCTCCTCATCGAGGTCGTATTTCTCCTTGCGCAGCTTTTCGGCGTAATACCACCAGTCCCACGAGGCGAGCTTGTAGCCGGCCTTTTCGCGGCCGGCGATGGCTTGCATCTCAGCGAGTTCGCTCTTGGCCCGGGCCAGGGCGGGTGCCCAGATGCGGTTGAGGAAGCTGTAGACATTTTCCGGATTTTCGGCCATTTGGACTTCGAGCTTGAAGTCGGCGTAATTCTTGTAGCCCATCAGCCGGGACATCTCCAGGCGAAGCTGCATGAGCTCGGCGAACAGGGCCTTGTTGTCGTGCTCGTTGTCGTTGTCGCCCCGCATGAAGTAGCCGCGGTAGAGTTTTTCGCGGAGATCCCGGCGCGGCGAGAACTGCAGGAACGGCGTCCAGCTCGGTTTGGCCATGGTGAAGACCCACTTGCCGTCATGGCCGGCTTTGCGGGCCTCTTCGGCCGCGGCGGCGATGACCTCGGCGGGAAGGCCGGCCAGGTCGGCTTCGGCGTCGAGGACGAGCTTGAAATTGTTGGTCTCGGCCAGGAGGTTGTCGCCGAGCTGAAGGGAGACCATGGACATCCGGTCGCTGATCCTGCGGTATTCCTCCTTGTCCTCGGGAGACAGGGCGGCGCCGGACCGTTCGAAGTCCTCGTAGATTTTTTCGACAAGGCGCAACTGGTCGACTTCGAGACCGAGGTCGGCGCGGGCGTCGAAGACGGTCTTGATGCGCTGGAAGAGCGTCTCGTTCAGGCTGATGTCGTTGCTGTGGGCCGTCAGCAGGGGCGTGACCTCACGGGCGATCTCCTGGAGGCGCGGATTGGTTTCGGCGCTGCGAAGGCCGCCGTAGACCGGATTCACCTTGCGGAGCAGGGCGCCCGAGTCGTCGAAGGCGACGATCGTGTTTTTGAAATCGGGCGGCGCCGGGTCGGCGACGATGGCCTCGATTTCGGCCTTATGCTGCTTGACGGCCTCCTGAAAAGCCGGGAGATAATGTTCATTGTCAATGCGGTCGAACGGCGGGGCGTCGAACGGCGTGTTGTAGTCCGTGAAGAAGGGATTGACGTCCGGCTCGGTTTTCGGGGAACATCCTGCCAGAATCAGGGCAATGGAAACCCATGCCAGAATATGGAATTTGCTCATGTTATGACCTCCGAATGGGATGCTTTCACCTTAACCCATGGGAATGAAAAAATCAACCTCAACGGATGTAGAGGTGGATCTTGCGGCTTTTTCCGCCGGCGTCATCGAAAAGCTCCGTCCGGACGAGCTTGTCCTCCCAGCCGGGGATCAGATAGGAGTGGGAGACGATGCGGGCACCGGGGCGGAGTTCAGTCTCGAATTTGTGGCGAAGAAGTTCGAGCGATTCGGGGAGGAGGTAGACGGCGACGACCGTGGCTTCGGCGAATCGGGCCTGGGTTGCGTCCATGCGGATGAACCGGGTCAGGCCGTCGACGCCCTGGCGCCGGGCTTCGCGCCGGCTTTCCTCGATGAGATCCGGGTCGATGTCGATGCCGACGCCCCGGGCGCCGCGAAGACGCGCCGCGGCGATCACCACGCGGCCGTCGCCGCAGCCGATATCGTAGAGAACGTCGTCTCTGGTCACGGCGGCCGTATCCAGCATCTTCTCGACGACCTCCATTGGCGTGGGAACGAAGGGCGCGAGATCGGCCTCGTCCTCCCGGCCGTGCGAGCCGGGATAGATTTTTACGTGCTCGCTCTCGTCGAGCCGAAAAGAATAGGGACGATCCGGGTAAACGGTTTGGCGGACCGTCCTCACACCGTTGAAAAAGACGATCTCGACAGGGATATCCATGGCAAGGCTGTCGACGGCGCCGGGCTCGAGCCTGCGGCTGAATGTCTTCGCCGGCTTGGTTGCGGCCTCGATCGTGAAGTTCACATCCCGGGGGACGACATTCCGAAGCGTCGTTCTGGGAACGGTTTTTGCCGGCGCTTGGGCGGTGACATACACCGTCCGGTCAAGAGGCGTCTTGTCGAGTGTGGAGCGGAAAACGAGAAACCCGGCCGCGGCCGCGGCAATGATGAGGATGAAAGCAGCCAAGGCGTAACGGCGCACGGACATCCCCCGGCCAAGTTGCGTGGGATCAAGTCCGAAGTAATCGCTCATATCCGCCCCACATTATACCCGATACCCATGGCTTACACTTTTGGAAAGCCCGCATTCAAGATGTTTCAACACAAACACAAGCATCCGAATCGAGCGCGCCTGCCCATCTTCAACGGATACGAACATATTCAAAAAAAGTTGAAGGCGCATACGGCGGGGCTGCATCATATTGCATAGGATAGCTCGTGAAGGGTTGCGAAGTTCGGCTGATGCACTCACTTAGACAGCGGTTTTTGTCACAGAAAACAGCGCTCTAAGAGTTTTTCCAAACTAAACGAATTCGCTATTTTATTTTAAATCAACAAGTTTCCAAAGCCAAGCAACCTAAACAAAAAGAGAGTCGGGCATGGTGCGGAGGCGGACGGCGTCCTTGACGCGGGCGCCGATATCCATGCCCTTGACGCAGTGCGCGGTGCAGGTTGCGCAGTTCGAGCAGGGAGATTCCGGAACGTTGAGCGAAGCCACGAGGTCATAGCCGGCCTGGATGTTCTTATAACCCCAGGCGTACATGTAGCCGCGCATGAGGTCGGGAATGGGCAGGGCCTGCGGGCAGCCGGGAACGCACTGGTTGCACTGCTGGCAGAACAGCCCGGATGCCGTCGCCGTTCTGTCGAGCCGGAGGTCGGCCCATTCCTTTTCGGTCAGGGTCAGATCGGCCATGACGGCGAGATCGGTCTCCATCTGGTCGAAGGTCGTGAATCCGGGGATGGCCATGTGGACGTTCTCGTCGTTGAGAGCCCACTTGAGGGCGGCCGACATGTTGATGGGATCCTGTTTTTCCTTGTCCCAGTAGACGCCGGCCTGGGTCTTCATGGCCACGACGCCGAGTCCGGCCCCCGCCGCTTCGGCGATGGCCTTGCGGATCTCGTCCTTGTGATCCTGGCGGAAATTGTAGGCCGTAAGGACGACGTCATATCCGCCGCAGGCGATCGCGGCACGGATGATTTCGGGTTCATTCCTGTGGGTCGTGATCCCGACGAAGCGGGCCCGGCCGTCTTTCTTTTCCTGCGCCAGGGCTTCGAGGATGTAATCCAGGGCCGCAAATTCCGTGTTGTCGACATTATGGAGGTAGAAGATATCAACGTAATCCAGGCCCAGCCGCTCCAGGCTGATCGTGAAATTCTTCCGGAAGATTTCAACCTGCTCGGAGGGGGAAATGTCGGCCATGCTCTTGTCGCGTCCGGGACCCGGAACCTTGGTGGCGATGGTATAGGAGTCGCGGGGCCGGCCCTTGAGGACCTCGCCGATCATGACCTCATTGCGGCCGCGCTGATATCCGTGCGCCGTATCGAGATGCAGCATGCCCGATTCCAGGGCCGCCCGCACCAGATCGGGATTGTCGGCGTTCATGACGCCCATGCTGACGACGGGCAGCTTGAGGCCGGTTTTGCCCAGCGTCCGGTAGATAAACGGCCGGTCTCCGACGGTCGCGGCGGCTTTGCCGCTTCCAACCGGAGAAACTCCGCGCAGCGCGGCGGGCACGCCGAGAACGGCGGCTCCGGCCAGACCCGTCTTGAGGAAATCCCTTCGTCCGAAGTTGCCTTTGGTTTTCATGATCGGTCCTCTCCTTTTCCGCAGTTTCCTTCGGGGAGGGCCGCACGGCGCAGGCCGCACCGCATATCCCGAAAAGTATACCGAATATATAGCAATTCTCGGCACCGCTGTCAAACCCGCTGCAAAAACCCGCTTGACAAGCCTCCCGGGTTTGTCTATTATGCGGCGCATGTGCACCGTCGAGAAACTCTTCATCAAGTACTGCCTCGTGCATTCGACGCTGCATTGCACCTGAGCCCCCTCTTTTCCTCCCCCGGCCGGCCCTAACCCTTTTTCGGCATCCGTCCGGGGGTCCCCGCAGGCACCGACGACCCCGGGAGGCTCTCGTGAAACTCAAAGTCATCATCCCCAAGGGCCGCATGTTCAACCAGGCGGCCCGACTTCTCGAAGATGCGGGAATCGCCGTCACGGCGAACGGCCGCTCCTATATCCCCAGCCTCGGCGACCCCGAAATCGAGGCCAAGATCATGAAACCCCAGAACATCGCCTGTCTCGTCGAGTTGGGCTCCCACGACATCGCCTTCACCGGCCGTGATTGGGTCGTTGAGACCGGAGCCTGTGTCGAGGAAATCATGGACTTGGGCTTCGACCCCGTCCGGCTGGTGGCCGCCGTCCCCTGTTCCACGGACCCGGACGGTCTCCGCGGCCGGCGCATCGTCGTCGCCTCGGAATACGAGCGCATCTCCCGCACTTTTCTGGAAGAGCGCGGATACGATTATCTCTTCATCCGGACCCACGGCGCGACCGAAGCCTACCCGCCCCAGGACGCCGACATGATCATCGATAACACATCCACAGGCCACACGCTCCGCGAACACGGCCTGAAGATCGTCGCCGAGATCATGGCCTCGGCCACTCTGTTCATCGCCGGCGCGGCCGCCCTCGACAACCCCTGGAAACGCGAAAGAATCGAGGAGCTGCAGATGCTGTTTGCGGCCGTCCTCAACGCCCGGGAGCGGGTCATGCTGGAGATGAACATCCCACCCGGCAAGCTCGAGGAAATCGTGCGCATTCTGCCGTGCATGCGGGCCCCGACCGTCGCGCCGCTCCACCGGGAATCCGGCTATTCGGTCAAATCCGCGGTCAGAAAGGGCGAGGTTCGCCGGCTCATCCCCCTGCTCAAGAAAATCGGGGCATCCGACATTCTCGAATACGAATTCCGGAAGGTGATCCTGTGAGCGCGGTCAGAACGGCCGTGCGCGGTCTCTCCGAATACGCCGTGGAGCAGGACGCGGCCCGGGCCAAGCTCAACCAGAACGAGTCCGCAACCGACGTCCCCGCCGCTCTCAAGGCCGCCGTCCTGGACCGTCTCCGCCGGACGGCCTGGAACCGCTACCCGCCGCAGGAAGCGGGCGGCCTCGTCCGCGCCCTGTCCAGGCATACGGGACACCCCGAGGCGGGCATCATGGTCTCGAACGGTTCGAACGAGGCCATCCAGGTCCTCGCCTCCGCCGTCTGCCGCCGGGGCGACGCCGTTCTGACGGCGGAACCCGGTTTCGCCGTATATTCCCGGACCGCCGTCCTGGCCGGAGCCCGCTGCATCGAAACGCCGCTCGGGCCCGATTTGGGATTCGACGTCGAGGCCGTTTTTCGGGACGCGGCCGAAGCCCGTCTCATCTTTATCGCCTCGCCGCACAACCCGACAGGCGCCGTGTTCCCGCGGGAGGCCGTCGCCCCGCTCTGCCGGGCGGCCGGAGCGAAAGGCGGTCTTGTCGTCCTGGACGAGGCGTATTTCGAGTTTTGCGGCCGGACGGTCCTCGACCTCGTCCCCAAGCTCGGAAACCTCGTCGTCCTGAGGACAATGTCCAAGGCCTTTCGCCTGGCCGGGGCCCGGCTCGGCTTCCTGTTCGGACCGGACAACCTCGTCCGGGACATCCGGAAAGCCCGCCTGCCCTTTTCGCTCGGCATCTTCCAGCAGGCGGCCGGCGAAGTCCTCCTGGAGAACAACGGCCTCATCCGTCGCGCCGCGGCGGCCGTCGTCCGGGAGAGAGAGGCCCTTTTCGCGGAACTTGCGGTGATCCCGGACCTTCGGCCCTTTCCCTCGGCGGCCAATTTCATCCTCTTCGAGTCGCGCCGCGTTCCAGGCCGGTGCCTGTTCGAAATCCTCCGCGGCCGCGGTGTCCTCGTCCGGCATTTCGCAACTCCGCGCCTCGAAAACATGATCCGCGTAACCGTGGGCACGCCGGCCGAAAACCGGCGATTCCTCCGGGAGATCCGCGCCGCCTGCACCAACAAAACGGAAGGATCATCGTCATGAAAGCCCTGCTTTTCGACATGGACGGCGTCCTTATCGACGTCGCCCTTTCCTACCGGGAAGCCGTCCGCCGGACGGTCCGGCATTTCTCGGGACGGACCGTAAGCCCCGAGGTCGTCCAGGCCTACAAGGACATGGGCGGGCTCAACAACGACTGGGATCTCGCGGAGAAGATTATCCGGGACTCCGGAAACGGCGTTCCGAAGGACGAAATCATCCACGTCTTCCAGGAGCACTACGTCGGACGGGATTTCAACGGGCTGATCCGCAATGAATCCTGGCTGCTCGATAAAGAGATCCTGGATGAGGCCCGCGCTTGGGGCCGGACGGGGATCGTCACCGGACGGCCGGGCCCCGAGGCGGCCCATTCGCTCGACGTTTTCGGATTCCGCGCCGCCTTCGATGTCTGCGTGACCGCGGACGACCTGCCGCCGGACCGCGGCAAGCCCGATCCGGTGGGGATTCTTCTGGCTCTCGAAAAGCTCGGCGCCCGCGGCGGCTGGTACATCGGCGACACGCCGGACGACATGATTGCGGCGTCCCGGGCCGGTCTTTCGGCCGTCGGGATCGTTCGTCCGGGACCGGGCGCCGCCCGGACGGAGACCGCGCTTCGGGCGGCCGGCGCGCACATCATTCTCGACGATGTCAACCGGATCGCGGAGGCTCTCCGATGAGCCGCCGGGCGCGCTTCAAGCGCAAAACCACGGAGACGGAAATCTCCGCCGCCGTCTTTCTCGACGGTTCGGGCCTGTCCCGCATCGCGACGCCCTTCAAGTTTCTCGATCACATGCTGGCCTCCCTTGCCCGGCACGGGAGGTTCGATCTCGATCTCAAGGCCCGGGGCGACGTCGAGGTCGACGGCCATCACCTCGTCGAAGACTGCGGGCTCGTCCTCGGCCGGACCTTCGACCTGGCCCTCGGCGACCGGAAGGGCATCAACCGGGCCGGGTTCTTCGTCTTCCCGATGGACGAGGCCCTGGCCGTCGCCGCCGTGGACATCGGCGGGCGGCCCGTCCTCCAGTATGAGGCGGAGTTCCGGCGGCGCTTCTGCGGCGACATGGACACCGACCTCCTGCCGGATTTTTTCCAGGCCTTCGCCGCCGGCCTGGCCGCGAACGTCGTCGTCCGCATGCCTTACGGCCGGAGCGACCACCACCGGGTGGAGGCCGCGTTCAAGGCCTTCGGGCGGGCCCTGCGCATGGCCTGCTCGCTCGACCCCCGGGGCCGCGACGGGGTCCCCAGCACGAAAGGTGCGATCGATGTTGGTTGTCGTTGACTACGGCGCCGGAAACATGAACTCCGTCCGCAAGGCCTTCGCTTTCCTGGGCGTGGAGACGTTCGTGGCCCGCGGTCCGGAAGACCTGGCCGGGGCCGATCGCATCGTCCTGCCGGGCGTCGGCGCTTTCGGCCGGGCGGCGGAACGCCTCCGCCTTCTCGGTTTCGACCGGGCGCTTCGCGATTGGGCGGCGGCCGGGCGGCCCCTTCTCGGGATCTGTCTCGGCCTCCAGCTTTTCTTCGAGTCATCGGAGGAGTCGCCGGGCGTTAAGGGACTGGGACTCATTCCCGGCCTATGCCGCAGGCTCCGGGCCCGCACGGTGCCCCACGTCGGGTGGAACGCCGTCCGGCCGTCCCGGCCCCACCCGCTCTTCGACGGGACCGGCGCGGCGGAGCATTTTTACTTTGTCCACAGTTACTATGCCGCTCCCGTCGAGTCCGGGGACGTCCTGGGGCTCACGGACTACACGGGGGATTTCTGCAGCGCGGCCGGACGCGACCGGATCGCGGGCGTGCAGTTCCACCCGGAAAAAAGCGGCGGGGCCGGGCTCGAACTTCTCCGCAACTGGATGGAGCGATGCTGACCGCGCGGATCATTCCCTGTCTCGACGTCGACGAGGGGCGGGTCGTGAAGGGCGTCGGCTTCAAAAACCTGCGCCCGGCGGGCGACCCGGAGAGCCTGGCCGCCCTCTACGACGAACAGGGAGCCGACGAGATCGTCTTTCTCGATATCGGCGCGACATGGAAAAGCCGCCGGACGCTTCTCCGGACGGTCGAGGCCGTCTCCCGGCGCGTGTTCGTGCCCCTGACCGTCGGCGGCGGCATCACATCCGTCGGGAACATTCGCGACGCCCTGAACGCCGGAGCCGACAAGGCGGCCGTCTGCTCGGCGGCGCTTCGCAACCCGGATCTTCTCGGCGAGGCGGCGGCCGTCTTCGGCTCCCAGTGCGTCGTCCTGTCCATCGATGCCGCGCGTTCGGGAGAGACCTGGACGGCCTTCTCCCACGGCGGCCGCGTCGACACCGGCCGCGACGCCCTCCTCTGGGCGCGGCAGGCCGAGCGGGCCGGGGCCGGGGAGATCCTGCTCAATTCCATCGACCGCGACGGGACGCAGGAGGGGTTCGACCTGGACCTCGTCCGCCGGACGTCCGAGGCCGTGTCGATTCCGGTCATCGCCTCGGGCGGTGCGGGAAGTCCGGAACACCTGCGGACAGCCCTTGTCGAAGGCGGGGCCTCAGCGGTTCTTCTCGCCTCGCTTCTTCACGACGGCGTTCTGACCGTCCCCGAAATCAAAACATATCTGCTCGCGAAAGGAGTGCCCGTCCGATGATCATTCCGTCCATCGATCTCAGCGGAGGCCGCGCCGTTCAACTGCGGCAGGGCCGGGACAAAGTTTTGGAGCTGGACAACCCGATCGCCCTGGCCCGGGAATTCGCCCGGTACGGGCCCGTCGCCGTCGTTGACCTCGACGCCGCAACGGGCGCCGGTTCGAACGAGGAAATCGTAAAGGCGCTCTGCGCCGCGGCCGAGTGCCGCGCCGGAGGCGGCATCCGCAGCGTCGAACGGGCGGCCGAGGCCGTCGGCTGGGGCGCGGAAAAAATCGTCGTAGGGACGCGGGCCTTCGCCGGAGGGCGGGCCGACACGGCGTTTCTGCGGGAGCTGACAGCAGCCGTCGGCCGCGAGCGCGTCGTCGTCGCCCTGGACGCCCGGAACGGCCGGATCGTGACCGAGGCCTGGCGCCGCGAGGCCGGTCTCGACATTTTCTCCGCTCTCCGGGAGGTCGAGCCCTGGGCGGGGGAAATTCTCTATACCTGCGTCGAGCGCGAGGGCATGATGGGCGGCACCGACCGGGAAACCGCGGCCGGGCTGGCCCGCGAGTCCGGTCTCCGGGTGACCGTGGCCGGAGGAATCGCCTCGACCCGGGAAATCGCCGAACTTTCGCGCCTCGGCGTCGACGTCCAGCTCGGCATGGCCCTGTATACGGGGGCGTTCGGACCGGCCGAGGCTTTCGCCGCATCGATCGACTGGTCGAAAGGCCTCGTTCCGACCGTGGTGCGGGATGCATCCGGATCGGTTCTCATGCTGGCTTGGAGTAATTCCGAGTCTCTCGAACGAACCTTCGCAACCGGGGAGGGCTGGTATTTCTCGAGGTCGAGACAAAGTCTGTGGCACAAGGGCGCAACGTCGGGCCACACCCAGAACATCGTCTCGGTCCGGACGGACTGCGACGGCGACGCCCTTCTCTTCACCGTGAGACAGAAGGGCGCGGCTTGCCACACCGGCTCGTGGTCCTGCTTCGGGGGAAAGCCGTTCGGTCTCGACGACCTCCGCGGCGTGATTCGCAACCGGCTGGACACGGCGCCTCCTGAATCCTACACCGCATCCCTCGACGCCGCCGCACTGAAGGCCAAGCTCGTCGAGGAGGCCGGGGAGCTCGCCGAGGCCCGCGGCCCGGCGGACGTCGCCTGGGAAGCGGCCGATCTTCTCTATTTCCTGGCCGTCGCCCTGGAGAAGGCGGGCGTCGGGACGGAGGATGTTTACCGGGAGTTGAGACGGCGGCGTTTCGCCCCGCGGCGGCGGAGGACGCCATGAAAATCACGCGGATCGAGGATATCGGACCGGAGTTTTTCATCCGCCGGGAAATCGAGGACCCTCCGGGAGTCCGGGAGATTGTCCAGTCCGTAAGGATGGGCGGCGATGAGGCCCTCCGCGCCTTGACCCTGAAGTTCGACGGCGTCCGGGTCGAACATTTCCGGGTTCCGGAGGAAGCACTTCAGGCCGCGGCGGATGCGGCCGATCCGGAGCTACGAGCCGCGCTCCGCATGGCTGCGGACAACCTGCGCCGGGTCTGCGAGGCGGAAATGGCTTCCGTCGCGCGGAATCTCAAAATCGAAGTCGAGCCCGGAGTCGTCGCCGAGAGAAGAACCATGCCGATCGCCCGGGCCGGCGTCTATGTTCCGGGCGGACGCCATCCCCTGGCCTCGAGCCTTCTCATGGGCGTCGTTCCGGCCCGCACGGCCGGGGTTTCCGGAATCGCCGTCTGTTCGCCGCCCGGAAGAGACGGACTCCCCCATCCGGCGATTTTGGCCGCGGCCCGGATCGCCGGCGTTCAGGAAGTCTATGCCGCCGGCGGCGCCCAGGCCGTCTCCGCGCTCGCCTACGGCACGGAATCCATCCCCCGCGTCGACAAGATCGTCGGCCCCGGAAACGCCTATGTCACGGCGGCGAAAAAAATCGTCTATGGCGACTGCGGAATCGACGGCGTCGCCGGCCCGAGCGAAATCCTGATTCTCGCCGACGACGGAGCCGATCCGGCTGCGGCCGCGGCCGACATGATCGCCCAGGCCGAGCACGATCCCGACGCCCAGGCCGTTTTGGTCACGGATTCCATGGAACTCGCCGAGGCCGTGCGCCGGGAGATCGAGCGGCGTCTGGCCGGGAGGGATGCGGAGGCATCGGATGCGGCCCGAAGCTCCATCGAAAGGAACGGCCGGATCGTCATCGCCCGATGTTTGGAGGATGCGACGGAATTCATCGACCGGAAGGCGCCGGAACATCTCGAACTCCTGGTCCGGGATCCGGAAAAGTGGTTGGACCGGTTCAGGAATTACGGCGCTGCCTTTGTCGGCCCCCTGACAACCGAGGCGCTCGGCGACTATACGAGCGGGCTCAACCACATCCTGCCGACGGCCGGTGCGGCGCGGTTTTCCGGCGGGCTCGGCGTCCGGGACTTTCTCAAGGCCGTGAACGTCCTCCGCGTCGACCGGGAGGGACTTTCCCGGATCGGCCCGCCGGCCGCCGTTCTGGCCCGCGCGGAAGGCCTCGACGGCCACGCCCTTTCGGTCGAAACCCGCCTGTCAATAGGCATGGCTGAAGCCGGGTGAGAGACTTTCCGGTTTCAGCGCGTCGTTAAGAGAGAGGCGCATGGCGACGCGGTATCGTCCGGAGCCTTGGGCCTTGACAATAAATGCTTTACTATTTATATATAGTAAAGTCTTTATAATTATGTAAAGGATACGCCCATGACGACAGCCACGGTCTCTTCAAAAAGTCAGATCACCCTCCCGGCGGCGGCCTGCCGGGAGATCGGCATCAAGCCCAACGACCGGGTTCTCGTCGAAGTCCGGGATGGGGCGATCATCATCCGTTCCGCCCCGGACCTGATGGACTTCCGGGGCGCGCTGGGCAAAGCCCTGCCCCGAAAAACCGAGACGGGGGCGGCGAGACAGGCCGCGGCGAAGCGTCTGAACAAGACGTCATGACGGCCTGGTTCGTCGACGCGAACATCTTCCTCCGTTTTCTGACCGTTGACGATTGCGGCCAACATGAGAAAGCCGTCCGCCTTTTCGATGCCGCCCGCCGGGGGGAATGCCGCCTGGCTACGGGTCCTCCCGTTCTCTTCGAGCTGGCCTGGACGCTTCGGGCAGCCTACAAACAGCCGAAAGCCCGCGTTCTCGAAATCTTAAAGGCCGTCTTCGCGACGCCCGGACTGACTCTCATCGACGCCCCGCTCGTCGCCGATGCGCTGACTCTCGCATCCGCGACCGGATCGGAATTCGCCGATGCCTATATCGCCGCGAGTTGCCGGGCGGCGAAATGTTCGGGTGTTGTGACTTTCAACCGAAAGGACTTCGCCCGGCTTGGAGTCAAATTGGCGGATCTCTAAACGATTAGATTTTCCAGCAGCATGTCCATCAGTTTCCCGGCGGCGGTTTTGGCGGCCGCCTCGTCGGCTTCGGGAATCAAAATCGTGATGAGAACCGAATCAAGCGGCCGTGCTCGACAATTTGAGCGCGGTCAATCCTTTTTCGGAACGATCACCGTCCGGATGCGGTCGCCGTAGTTGTCGAGATTGTCCAGAGCTTCGTTGACGGCGGCGGCCTCCAGGGGAATCGTCCCCGTCACAACGTCGGAGAGGTCCAGCAGGCCGCGGCGGGCGTATTCCATGAGGAGGGGGAATTCCGACATCTGGTGGTCGGAGGCGCCGATGATCTCGACCTCCTTGCCGAGAATCTCGCGGTAGGGGTCGACCTCGAGAAGGCGGTCGGTGAGACCGACAAGGACCACGCGGCCGAAGACCCCCGCCGCCTGGACGGCCTGGCGGGTCACCTGGGGCAGGCCGATGAGCTCAATGGCGATGTCGACGCCGCGGCCTCCGGTCAGGTTTCGGATCGCGGCCACGGGATCGCCGTCGGAGGCGTCGATGGGGATGGCCCCGTACTTTTCCGCCCGGACGAGTTTGGACGTCCGGATATCGACGGCGTAGACGTCGAGGGCGCCGAAAGCCTTGGCGAGCTGGACGGCGGACAGGCCCAATCCTCCGACGCCGAAGATGGCCACCGTCTCCCCGGCCCGCAGGCGCGATTTGCGAAGGGCGTGGAACGAGGTGATGGACGAGCACATCATGATCGCGCCCTGCTCGAAGGGGATCTCGTTCGGAAGGGGGACGACGCTGCGGGAGGGCACGGCGATGTATTCGGCGTATCCGCCGTCGATGTGCTTGCCGATCATCCGGCCCTCGACGCAGAACTGCTCGCGGCCCCGGACGCAGTAAGGGCAGGCGCCGCAGGTCACGAGGTAGTGGACGCCGACACGGTCGCCGCGTTTTAGGCCGGACACGCGCGGGCCGACCTTTTCGACGACCCCGGCCACTTCGTGGCCCGGCGTGACCGGGACGACCGCCGGCGAGGTCCCGGCCCGGTAGTGGGCGTCCGAGTGGCAGATACCCGCCGCCCGGACGGCGATGAGAACGTCACGGTCGCCGACCGCGGGGATGGGCCGATCCTCCATCCGCAGGGGTTTTCCGATTTCCGTCAGGCGCACGGCTTTCATGGTCATGGTCGCGTCCTCCTCCGGGCGGTCCCGCGCCGTCCCGGCACCGGAAGAATAACGCGTCTCGCGGACGTTGTCAAAGGGCCCGAAGAATTGGACGGCGGAGATTTTTTTCATATAATGAGTTTCACGTTTTGTTATTGTAAGGAGAGACGGATGAAACAAGGAACGATCATTCTGCTGGGCGCGGCCCTGCTGGTTTCCTGCGGATCGCCGCGGCCGGCCGTGGACGGCATCGCCGCCGATTACATCGCGGCCTGGAAAGAGTTCCGCCCCAGCCGGGCCTTTGCCGCCGGAGACCGCGAGTCCGCATTCCGGTTCGAGAGCCTGGCCCCGGAGGCGATCGAAGCCTGGATCGCCGTCAATGAGGAGACGCTGGACCGGCTGAGCGGACTGCCGGGGAAACTGTCCATCGACGACCGGGCCGACCGGAATCTTCTGGAACGGCAGATCCTGACCGAACTCGAAACATGGCGGGAGGACCGCGCCCACACCGCGTCGCCCTCTCTCTACTCCGGCCTGATCTCCCAGGCGCTGACCCATCTCCTGGCCCGCGAGGACCTGCCGCCGGCGCAGAGGCGCCGGGCCGTCGTCGAACGGCTGGAGGGGATCCGCAGCCTCTGCGGGGAGGGCCGGGCGCTTCTCGGCGACGGGCGGCCGCAGAGCACGTCCCGCAGCATCGGCGGGCTCGAATCCTCGGCCCGCTTTTTCGAAACCGCGCTTCCGGGAATCGTCGCGGCCTGGCCGGGCGATCATCCGGACGACTTCGACGCTTCGGCCCGCGAAACCGCGGCCGCCGTCAGGGAACTCGCCGACCACGTCCGGAACAATGTGCTGCCTCGGGCGTCTCTTCCCGATGCCCTGGGACGGGACATATACGCGTCAAAACTGAAAATCGCCGTCGGCCTGGACCTGACTCCGGAAGGTCTGGATGAAATCGCCGGCCGGGAGATCGCCGAGGTGCGCCGTCTCATGGCCGTCGAGTCCCGTCTCTATCACGCGGAAAAACGCCCGGACGAACCCGTGCCCGGATCCTTCGACGAGCTCGTCGGGTCGGCCATCCGCGACATGGAGGACAATCGGGAATCGACCCAGGCCGGTTTTCTGGCCGAATTTCTGGATCTCATCGAGCGATCCGAGGCTTTCGTCCGCGAACAGGGCATCGCCACGATTCCCGAGCCGCGGACTCTGATGACGGCTCTTTCTCCGGCTCATTTCGCAGGGGCCGCCGTGGGCGGGGTCTATCCTGCCGGACCTTTCAATCCCGGCGCCGATACGCTGTTCTACCTTCCGACCGTTCCCGACGATGCGCCGGAGGATGTCAAGGAAGGCTTCTATCGCTCCTTCAACAACCACTTCAACGCCATGATCATTCCCCACGAGATCACGCCGGGACACTACATGCAGGCCAAGATCGCGGCCAAGCTGCCGCGAATCGTCCGGCCGCTGTTTCCCGACGGACTTTACGTCGAGGGGTGGGCCACGTTGTGCGAGCCCATCGCGCTCGACGCGGGCTGGAACGGCCGCAACCGGCTGGACCGACTGGCCCATCTCCGAAAAAAACTTGAAAATGCCGTCCGGGCCTATATCAGCGTTCAGGTCCACTGCAACGGCTGGGACCGCGACCGGGTCCTGGAATTCGCCGTCAAAGAAGGGCTGCTGGCGCCCCAGTTTGCCGTCAACCTCTGGGACCGGGTCATCGACTCACCCTTCCAGATCACGACCTACTTTCTGGGCCTGCGGGAGATGAGCGATTTCATGTCCAGGGAGAGGGCGCTGCAGGGAGCGGAATTCAACCTCCGCGCATTTTGCGACGCCGTCCTCGGGGCCGGGCCCGTGCCGATTTCGTTCCTGCCCGAACTTGTCGGGACCAAATGACGGCCGCCCCAAAAGTAAGAAGATAGGAGAACGCTCATGTCGAACCATCTCGCCTCAAAAATCCGGACCGTTCCGAACTGGCCGAAGCCCGGAATCATGTTCCGGGATATCACAACGCTTTTAAAGGACCCCGAGGGCTTCAAGACGACGGTCGATCTTCTCTTCGACCGCTACAAGGACCGCGGCATCGGCGCCGTGGCCGGAATCGAAAGCCGGGGATTTATCGTCGGGGCCGCTCTGGCCCACAGGCTCAAGGTCGGCTTTCTCCCCATCCGCAAGCCCGGCAAGCTTCCGGCCGAGACCGTCTCGGAGGAGTACGAACTCGAATACGGGCGGGACCGGATCGAAATTCACAGGGACGCCGTCGGAAAGGGCCAGAGGATCCTGCTCGTCGACGATCTGATCGCAACGGGCGGCACGGCTCTGGCCGGATGCCACCTCATCGAGAAGCTCGGCGGCGAGGTCGTCGAGTGCGCCTTCATCATCGACCTGGTCGATCTCGGCGGAAACAGGAAGCTCATGGACGCGGGATACAAGACGTTTCGCCTCGTCGAATTCGAAGGGGAATAACGCCGCACTTCATCCGGCGGATGTCCAAACTCCGCCGACAGGCCGAATCGCGAGAGATCGCCCCGCGGTCTATAGAGGAACGAGCCGCGGAAACGCAGCGCCCACCGTGTTACAGGCGCGCCAGGTCGGCCTCGGCGGCGATCGCGCCGAAGGCGGCCCAGTTTCCGGCTTTCAGAATGTTGCGGAAAATCTCCGCGGCCCGCTCGATGTCGCCGTTATACAAATACCAGTTCCCGACGCCGTATCCCTGTGTCGCCAGGTTCAGGGAAGCTTCGTCCGCATCCGTCCCGGCGCCGGAGGGCGCAAGCAGGTCCTCGGGAGACTTGAGCCCTTTGTACATCAGAAGCCGGTTGTGATAGGAGCCGTTTTCGATGATGTTCATTTCGGGCGTGATCCGCTCCAGAACGGCCTCCGCCTCGGCCGTTTTGCCCAGGCGCCGGAGGGTCATATAGAGCCAGTCCGATGTCGCGGCGAGAAGATCGTCGTTGTCGCTCCACTTCAGGCATTCGCGGTAGGCCGATTCCGCGTCTTCGAACCGGCCCTGGAGATAATGGGCGAGGCCCAGGTGATACCAGATGTTGAAATGGGTGTTGGACAACAAAACACCGAGCCTGTTGGGAGTGCCGTCGGGTTCGGTTTCCCGCGGCCGCGAGGCGGCGAGTTCGGCGGCCCGCCGGAAGTCGGCAACGGCATCGTCGAACCGCCTCAGGGTCATATGGCGGTGGCCGCGGTGACGGAGAAGCCGGTAGGATTCGGGAAAACGTTCGAGGCCGCCGCTGAAGATGCGGACGGCCTCCCGGTACCGGCCGAGATAGGCGGCTCTCCGGCCCAGCCAGATGGTGTTCTCTTCGGTCGGTTCGCGATCGAAGGCCTCGCGGGCCTTTTCGTAGGCGGTGAGCGCAGCGGCCGACGGCGGGGCGGCATAGAGCTTATCCCCCAAGAGAGAGATCGCTTCGGGTTCGGATGTTCCTTCGGCGGCCTGCGTCATGATCGGGGCGGCATCCGGGCTGCGGTCCGATCCCGGCACCCTGACTCCGGTCCGATCTTCACCTTTGCTCCCGCATGCACCCAGCAGAACCAAGCAGGCCAGGAGTGCCGTTGACATGCCGGCAAAACGTAACCTTGTGGATTGAACCATGCTCAACTCCTGTCAATGGAATTCGGCTTATTATTGACAACAAAACATTTATCACACCATAGTCGATGGATCAACCCTCTTCATCGTTTTGAAGCCAAGTTTTCCTTTCGTTGACAAAATCTTCCAAAAGGATAAGATGTTTGTTAGCTGAACTAATCCAGTCAGACACCGGATATTCGTTTATTGAGATGGCTTGAAAGTGGATGAAAGATGATTTGTTGGATAGAGTCCGTGATCGCGGATACGCGGCAACCCTGGTTATTGCTTCGGTGGTGTTGACTCCCGTCATTTTCACATCGTTCACGATCTATTCCACCAACGTAATGGAATTCGGCATGTCCATCTTGGAAATGCTGAAACCTTTGATCCTTTTCTGTCTTGTCGCATGGACGGCGGGCGTCATACTTTTAATGATCGCCCCCAAAACCGTTTATGTATACCTGTTATCTTTTTTCGTGGCTTTATCACTCTTGTTCTGGATTCAAGGCCGTCTTATGGTCTGGGATTACAGCGTTTTGGACGGTCGCCCCATCGTATCAAGTGAATACACGATCCAAGCCGCAGTGGATTCATTCGTTTGGGTTCTGGTTATCGCTCTGGCGATCTTTTTTGCCAAGCGCATCCATTTGCATGCACGGCAATTCGCCGTGATTCTGATCCTCATGCAGACCGCCACGTTCGGCATGGACATATGGGGCCTGGAAGAACCGCCTTCCTTCCACAGATATCGGCTCGATGAATCCCATAAATACTTGTTTTCCAAAGAGAAAAATGTGGTGCTGATCATTCTTGATGCGTTCCAGGCGGATATCATGATGGAAATTCTTCGTGATCATCCCGGCTATCGGACGGATTTTGATGGCTTCACATACTACCCAAACAGCCTGTCGGCCTATTCAAAAACCTATGCGGCCATTCCGGCCATGCTGACGGGCCAATGGTATGAAAACAACAAAGCCATCCAAGACTTCCTGGCCGATGCCTTCAAATCCAGGTCGGTAACAAACGAACTCATCGATCTTGGCTGGAGAGTGGACCTTTTTCCGGATGTCGAGCGATCTCTGTATTTCTCGAAACGGGTCGCTTCGAATATGATACCCCTCAAGGGTCGCGCGAACACGGCAAGAGAGGCGGGCCGATTGATCGATATCGCACTCTTCCGAAGCAGCCCCCATGTCCTGAAAAAATTCTGGCTCAATGATTACCGGTGGCGATTCAACAGATGGTTTGCCGAGATGGATCCCGACACGGACTCAAACAATCAGGGATTCGAAATCATGGATCATCCCCATCCAGCCATTCGCTTCATCAAAGAAGCCGAAGCGTTTTCATCAGCAGAATTATCCAATCCTTCATTCAAACTTTATCACTTCATGATCCCTCACGAACCCTTCATGTTGAATGAATATCTGGAGATGGAGCGACTCCCATCCGGGCGAAACGGATTTTTTCGTCATTCCAAAGCCGGGCTGGAAATCGTCAAGCGGTTTCTCGAGGTTTTTCGGCGGAGCGGCATTTATGATCAAACGATGTTTCTTGTTTTATCAGATCACGGCGGAGGGGAATATCTTATCGATATCGACCAAACCTTGCTTTCGGAAGCGCTCCAAGCCAAGGAAAGTAGCGAATCCCGGATTCCTCCGAGGCATATGCAGTCGGGATTGCCCCTGGTATTGATCAAGCCGTTCGGTGCATCGGGGGAGCTGACGATTTCCCATGCCCCTGTTTCTCTCGGAGACATCGCTTCCACCATTGCAGAAAGCGTCGCATTGAAAAGGGATTATGGGGGACGGAATATTCTGAATATCGGTGAAAAGGAAGACCGCACCCGGCGATACCTTTACTTCACTTTCAAAGAATGGAACACGCAATACCTGCCGGACATGACCGAATATTTTATTCGCGGACACAGTTGGATTCCCAGTTCATGGGCCGCCTCCGGGAATGTCTTTCGCCCTCCTTCACGGAGAAAAGCTCAGAGGGATGAAGATCCGGATTCCATATTTTACGACTTAGGGAGAGAGATTCATTTTATCCAAGGATTCCAAGAAACGGATTGGCTGAGCGAAGGTTGGAGCCAACCGGAATTTTGGGGAACATGGTCGAATGCGGATTTTGCAATAATCCGCGTGCCTTTGACCGGAAGGACTCTTGGGGCCCTGGATGTTCGGTTCCTGTTTCGACCATTTCTGGCGGATGGCCGTTTGATCGAACAGCGTGTCGGCATTAAGGTCAACGACCACGACCTTGGGGAATGGCGGGCAAACCAGAGAAATTGGCACAGCGTTTTCATCCCATCCGACATCGCATCGGCTTCCGAGTTGTTGGAAATCAGATTGAACCTGCCCGATGCCGCTGCTCCCGCCGATTTCAACCTCAACAATGATGAACGCAAACTTGGAATTGGAATCACCACGATGGTGATCGTCGATCCGCCTCTTTATCATCTCGGCCAAAAGATTCCGTTTTTTGATAAATCCAACTTTTTGAATTGGCTCGTCGACGGATGGTACGAGCCTCAGTCAAATGCCGTATGGTCAAAGGGACATCAGGCCGTGTTGCGTGTGCCGTTTGCCGAGAAGGTCCACGGCCCGCTCGAAGCCAGATTTTCATTCACTCCGTTTCTTGCTGAAGGGGTCTTGGACAGTCAGATTGTCCTGTTAAGCGTCAACGGAACACTCCTTGAGGAATGGGTCGTCGTGAAGGAGGGCCGTTACAGGGCTTTGATCCCGTCCGATCTTGTTGACGGCGTAGAAATCCTGGAATTCGTTTTTCAACTTCCCCGGGCGACATCTCTTGCCGACCATATGGAGTCTATCGACGCCCGTGTGTTCGGAATCGAGCTATGCGAAATGGAAATTGTTCAACCGGCCAAATGAAGACATCCCAACGTTCTTCTTGAGATGGGGTTGTCGCGGGCAAGAAAATAAAGGAGACATCATGAAAAATTCGCCGCTGTTGACGGTCGTGTTGGGTTTGTCCGTCATGTTATTCGCAAGCAACCCGGTTTACGCCTATCTCGATCCCGGAACCGGAAGCATGATTGTGCAGGCGATCATCGGGATGGTCGTGGCCGTCAGTGTGTCCCTGGGAATTTTCCGGAAGCGCGTCAAGACGTTTTTGAAGCGACTCTTCAAACCCGGATCCGAGCACAATAACAATCCATCGCCCCATGGGGACTGAGTTCTCTTCATTCCGGGACCCGGCCGGACGAGTCTTCATCAGGGACGGCGACGTGTATCGAAGCGTTTTTCGTCCGGGCGCTTCGGATTTTGAAGCCGCCCGGGATGCCGGAGTCCATGCCCTGCTTCAGGATGCCGGACTGTTGATCCCCCACCAGGAAACACGGCCGGACGACCGGATGCCTGCCCACACCATTCATTTGTTGAAATACCCGCGACTCCCGATGGTCAGCTATCCCTGGGAATGGGCCTTTTCCATGTTGAAAGATGCCGCCTTGCTGCATCTGGACATCATGGAAAAAATCCTGCCCCTGGGTTTCTGGTTGCGCGACGCCAGCGCCTTCAATGTCCAATACGACGGTTCGGGACTGCGTTTGATCGACACCTTGTCCATTGGACACCGCCCGGCGGGAAGCCCCTGGATCGCCTATGGCCAGTTCTGTTCCCATTTCCTGGCGCCCCTGGCTATGGCCGCATATCGGGATATCCGCACGCTGGGCTTGTGGCGCAATCACATCGACGGCTATCCTTTGGATCTGGCCGTGACGATGCTGCCGTTCCGGCGTTTTTTCAATCCCCGGCTCTTCATGCATCTCAAACTCCACGCCCGCGCCCAAGTGACGGCCGACCGCAGAGACAATCTGAATCGGAACAGGACACGGAAAAAGCCGCAAGTCAGCGATTTGGGTCTGATCGGACTGACCCGTTCGCTCAGGCGGACCGTCGAAGGTTTGCGATGGAAGCCGCGCTCCAGGATCTGGGATCAATACCTGAATTTGAGAACCTATTCCGAGAAAGACATCTCGACCAAAACCCGCTTCATCCGGGATGTTGTCGGCCGGGCCGGACCCGCCACCGTATGGGATCTGGGAGCCAATACGGGAGAGCACTCCTTGATATCCGCCGCATCGGGCGCTTTCGTTGTCAGCATCGACGGAGATCCCGCCTGCACCGAGCACGTCTACAGGCAGAACCTCCCGGGCAAGCACAGGGATCGATCCATTCTCCCGCTCACCATGGATCTCGCGAATCCTTCCCCCGGCCTCGGCTGGAAAGGCAGGGAACGATTGAGCTTGACGGATCGCGGCCCGGCGGATCTTGTTCTGGCTTTGGCCCTCGTTCATCACCTGGTGTTGTCATCCTATGTGCCGCTCTCCATGATTGCCGCCTGGTTTGCCGAACTCGGCCGGCATGCGGTGGTGGAATTTGTTCCCCCGGACGACGGCATGGTCCAAAAACTTCTCCAGAACCGCAATGGCGGACATCTTCCCTATGATCAAAACACCTTTCAAACCGGCTTCGGCCGTTTTTTTGAGGTTCTGGATCGAGTCCCCCTGGAAAACGGACGCATTCTATTTTTCATGAAAAACAAGATTCCAAGCAACGGATGAATTGACAAAATCGCGGCGGCAAGTAAGATAACATCTCTGTTGAGGGATCCGAACAAGGAGACCTATTGTGGATATTTTTGACAAGTGCAAAACCGACGGCGGTTATTTCGGACCGTTCCGGGCCCGCAACGACTTCTTCTTCACCCGCCCCATCCTCGATCCCGTCCCCGGCCGGGAAATGCTCTACCAGGGGAAAAAAGTCATTCAGTGGTCGATCAACAACTATCTCGGCCTGGCCGAGAACGAGGAGCTGAAATCGATCGCCGCCGAGGCCGCCCGAACCTACGGGCCCGGAGCGCCCATGGGCGCCCGCATGATGACCGGGAACACCCAGAAGCATCTCGACCTCGAGGCCAAGTTCGCCCGGTTCATGGGCAAGGAAGACGCCATCCTCTTCAACTACGGCTACCTGGGCGTCCTGGGCACGATTCAATCCCTCTGCGAGCCCAAGGACACCATTATCATCGATAAACTGGCCCACGCCTCCATGGTCGACGCCATGTACCTGTCCCGGGCGAAATTCCGCGTCTTCAAGCATAACGATCCGAACAGCCTCGAGGCCCATCTCAAGAGGATCAATCGGGACCGCAAGGGCGGCGTTCTCGTTGTGACCGAGGGCGTCTTCGGCATGACCGGAGACATCGCCCCCCTGGCCGACATCTGCTTCCTCAAGGACAAGTACGAGGCCCGGCTGTTCGTCGACGACGCCCACGGCTTCGGCGTCGTCGGACCCAACGGCCGGGGATCGGGGGAACTCCATGACTGCATGGACAAGATCGATATCAACCTGGGCACCTTCGCCAAGGCCTTCGCCGCGATCGGCGGCGTGGCCGGTTCGACCCGCGAGGTCTGCGATTGGATCCGATTCAACGCCCGCACCCAGGTTTTCGCGAAAAGCCTGCCGATGATCTATGTCGAGGTCCTCAGCCGGGTCATCGACTTCATCGCCGACGGCAACGACCGCAGGGCCAGGATGTGGGAAGTGAACAGGAAGCTCAAGGCCGGAATCCGGGACCTCGGTTACACGGTCGCCGAGGTTCCCTCGCCCGTCACCCCGGTCATCCTCCACATGAAGGACCTTCAGATCGCTCTGTCGATCATCCGCAAAATGCGCAAGCGGGGGATTTTCATCACCGCCGTCGCCTATCCCGTAGTGCCGCGCGACATCGTGCTCTTCCGGATGATTCCGACCGCATCCCACACGGACGAGGACATCGAGCAGACCGTAGCCGCCTATAAAAGCGTCAGGGACGAACTCGGACTCGACCTCCAGGCGATCAAGGCCGCCCTGGCCGGGGCTTATAACGTCGGCGTCGGCTCCGACGAAGACGAGAGCGTTATCGTCTGATTCGAATCTCACCGGGATCTCCCTGCAGCTTGTGAAGGCGTAGAGGCTGCGTCGGCTTCCGCTTTTCGGGCTCGGGTGAATCCCTTCGCAAGACGTGTCCGGGCCCCGGCGAGTCCCGTCCACTCCGGCTCCGGGTCTCGCTCTCCTCAGCCTTCGGCTTCGGACCCGTGCCCGCTCGACCCTCCGACGGCTTGCTCCGGGATCCCCCCTGCGCCCCGCGGAAGCCTCCTTGCCGGGGGAAAAAGGTGCAACGCAGTCGGAATGGTGAGATCGGCACGCCCGAAGGGTCATAACGCCGGATAGGAAAGAGAAGCAATATCGGCGTTATGACGCACAGTTCCGGCAGGCTTGACGGAAGGTGGGGCGGGTGGTATTGTCTCTCCTCATGTCGCCTCACATGTTCCGCCGGAATGAAAGGCCCGCCCGAAAACGGCGCATTTTTACCGCGGGAGTCGCGCTTCTCCTCTCCGCCTCTCTTTTCGTTTCGACCGCCTGCGCACCCAGAACTGAGGACGGCCGCCTCCCGGGCGGCCTCAAGGGCCGAACCCAAAACGTCATTCTCCTCATCGGCGACGGCCTGAGCGTCGCCGCCGTCTCGGCCGCCCGCCTGAGAAAAGGCGGTGCGGAAGGACGCCTTCATATGGACAGGATGCCCGTGGCTGGATTCGTCCGGACGACGGCCGCGAATGATCTGATCACCGACTCGGCCGCTGCCGCGACGGCCATGGCCTCGGGTTTCAAAACGAACAACGGCATGATCGGAATGACACCGGACGGCCGGAAGGTTCTTTCCATTATGAAGGCGGCCATGGACCGCGGGATGGCGGCCGGCCTGGTCGCAACCTCATCGATCACCCACGCCACGCCCGCCGCCTTCGCCGCCCACGTCCCTTCGAGAAACATGGAAACGGAAATCGCCGCGAACTTTATCTCGGCGGGCGTCAACCTCCTCTTCGGCGGGGGCCGCCGCTTTTTCCTTCCCGAGACGCCGGACGGTGGAAAGAGGGATGACGGGCGCAATCTCCTCCAAGAAGCCCGGGCCGCCGGTTACGACGTCTGCCTGACACCGAAAGAGGCGGCCGCCGCCGAGAGCCGGAAAATCCTCGGCCTGTTTGCCCACGGCGCCATGGATATGACGGCCTCGGACATTTCCCTGGCCGATATGACCTCGCTGGCCATCGAAAAACTCCGGGGGCGCGGGCGCGGCTTCTTTCTCATGGTCGAGGGCAGCCAGATCGACTGGGAGGCCCACGACAACATTCCGGACCGCATGATTGAGGAGATCCTGGATTTCGACGAAGCGGCCGGCCGGGCTCTGGATTTCGCCGCGAAAGACCGGCGGACGCTTGTCATCGCCACCTCGGATCACGAAACCGGCGGTCTCGTCATCCTGGACGGAACCCCGGACGGCGGCGAAATCGAAGTCGCCTGGGCCTCGACGGGACACACCGGCGCTACCGTGCCCCTCACCGCCTTCGGACCTGGAGCCGAGGCCATCTCGGGCTTCCGAGACAACACGGAGATCGCCCTCGCCCTGGCCCGGCGTCTCGGCATCCGGGATTTCCCGCGGCATCTCGACTGACTCCGGGACCGCTTTTATCAAAACTCCCGCGATTCGGGTTCCTGTCGGAGAGAGGGGATATCGGTCCCCGTACCGTCTGGATTGGGACCATAAAATTTCCAGTCGGGCATGAAGTCCACCGCAGGTTTCCCAGTCCGTCATGAGAGCCCGGAGCACCGTGATGGGCATTGCGTTTTCGCTTTCATGGCCGACCCGATCGAGCAGCATATCGACACACTTCTTCCGCGTCTTCAGGCCAAGATATTGTTTCAAGGAAAAGGGGCTTTCGGCCCCGGAGGGTGTCTCCCTCCGGGGCTTCAAACCGCTTGGATGATTACTTTTGGATGGAGGACAGGTCGTCGATCACCCACATCCCGCGTCCGTTGGTCGCGATGACCAGCATGTTGTCGCGGGGGTGGATCTGGATGTCCCAGACCGGGGCGTTCGGCAGATTGTTTCCCAGGCAGTTCCAGGTCTTGCCCCCGTCCTTCGTCACATAGACCCCATAGTCCGTTCCGACGTAGAGGACGTTCTTATTCCAGGGATCCTCACGGATGACGTTTGTCGGACCGCCGGGAATGTTTCCGGCGATGTTCGTCCAGGTTTTTCCGTAATCGGCGGACCTGTATATGTAGGGCGCGAAGTCGTCGTCGTGACGGCCGATGAGCGAAATGTGGACGACCGACGGATCGTGCTGTGAGGCAACGATCGTCCAAACATGCTTGAAATACGGAAGCCCGGCCGTGATCTCCGTCCACGACCCCCCGCCATTCTGCGTCACGTGCACGCGCCCGTCGTCGGTTCCCGCGTAAAGGAGGCCGAATTTGAAGGGGGATTCGGCAATGGCCGTGATCGTCGAGAAGGGGATGGCATAAGGCAGCTTGCCCTGCTTCTGCGGATCGTAGGCCGTCAGCTCAGGGCTGATTCTCTCCCAGGTTTCCCCCCGGTTCATGGACCGGAAGACATGCTGGAAACCGTGATAGACGACGTGCGGGTTGTGCGGGGAGAGAATCGTCGCGGCCAGCCACTGGCCGCGGTATTCGGACTCACCCTCGGCGGCCCGGGGATAGATGGCCTTGCTTGTCCAGACGCGGTTCCCTTCGTCGTAGACAGACCTTTCCACCCGCCCGTAATAGGAGGAGGCATATTGGGTATTCGGGTCCGAGGGATCCACGGCGATGTGCGTTCCCTCGCCGCCGGGCGCCCTCTCCCAGGTAACCTGGGGACCGCCCCGGCGCCGTGCGGGAGGAGCCTTCGGGTCAATGGGCGCGACGCCCAGCCCACGGTAGGTCCCGAAGTCCTGGACCGAGCCGTAGACCGTGAATGGCTGTTTCATGTCGAGAGCGACCTGGTAGAATTGAACGGCCGGGATCCCGGTCTGGAAGCTCCTCCACCTCTTCCCGCCGTCGTAGGAGACATAGGTCCCGCCGTCGTTGGCGTTGATCAGATAGTTCGAATCCGACGGATCGATCCACAGGCCGTGATGGTCGCCGTGAACATTGTCTTCCCGGCCCAGTTGCTCCCAGGTCTTGCCGCCGTCTTTTGAACGCCAGAGTCCCAAACCCATGAGATAGACGACGTCGGCGTTGTTGGGATCGACGCGGATCTGTCCGAAGACCCATCCGTAGGTTCCACCGAACCGCTCGAACATCTTGTCGGACGGATTCACCTTCCTCCAGGATTCGCCCTGGTCGTCGGACCGGTAGACCTCGGCGCCGACGATGTCCGGATAGGTCCGGACACGGCGGTAAGAATCCAGCTCGCCGGGTTCGGGCATCCGTGTCGGAGTGTGGTTGTCGATGAAGGCGTAGACGACATTCGGCTGGGTCCGGCAGAGATCGAGGCCGATCCGCCCTGTCGTATCCGTATTGGGAAGACCGTTCGTCAACTGCTTCCAGGTCTTGCCGCCGTCGGTCGTCTTGAAGATGCCGTCGCCGGGACCCGGAACCGGATCGCTCCAGCGCCGACGGATCCTGTTGACCATAGAGGCGATGAGGACGTCGGGATTGGCGGGATCCATCACCAGGTCGATGGCCCCCACCTTCTCACTGATATAGAGCACTTTCTCCCACGTCTTCCCCCCGTCCATGGTTTTGTAAACACCGCGGTCGGGGTTAAACGTCCATTCGTGGCCCGTCGCTGCGATATAGACGATATTGGGATTCTCGGGATGGATGCGGATCCGGCCGATGGTCTGGGTCGCCTCGAGCCCCATGCGTGTCCATGTCCTGCCGGCATCCACGGACTTGTAGACGCCGATCCCGGCGATCGAGGCCCGAAAATGGTTGGCTTCCCCGGTTCCAAGCCAGACGATATCGGGATGGGATTCCGATATGGCCAGATCCCCCGTCGAGAGCGTCGGCAGCTCATCGGTGAGAGGGATCCAGGAGACGCCGGAGTTTTCCGTTTTCCAGACTCCGCCCGTCGCCGTCCCGACGTACATGACCTGCTTGCTGCCCATTGGGACTTCGACGTCGGTGCAGCGGCCGCCCACATCGTAGGGCCCGATGTAGCGCCAGGCCAAATCTGCAAAGGGCGTCGAGGCCTTCATCTGTTCATGCGCGGCCGCCCATTTGAGACGAAGCCCCGGATCGGTGCTCTCCACAAGCTTCTGTGACTTGGCCGGCGCGGACCTCTGGGCCGCGGCTCCGACCAAACCCAACACAAGGAAAAGACACAGGACAAGATAAACCCTTTTGGAAAAACTCATGAAATCCTCCATGCAGGATTGATATTATTTATGAAATATATTAAATATTTCATATTGATATATAAGTAGTCCGAGATCGCCTCGAAGTCAACAATTTTTTTCAAACCCTTGCAATCCAAGAAAATGAATCCATAATATTGAATATATTCAATATTTTGTAATATCGTCCATGTGTAATATTTGATATATTAGACATATTCTTTTATATATCTGTATCTTACAAAATCCTTTTTTAAAGCACTTTTTTGGCACATTTATTGCTTTTATTTCAATTGTGGATATTGAGGCTGGTTTTCACAGCAGCGGAAAAACGTTCCTCCCCGATCAGCACTTTCCGGTTCTACTCTCCAAGGGAATGGTCTTTGATCCCGATCTCTATCAACTTAAGGAGGTGGATAACAAAGGGAAATGCCGGACTTATCAAAATCAACCCGACAAGGCGGAATCACTGAAAGGAAAGGAGACTAACGAATGAAAAGGGCAGGAATTTTTATTTTCGTGCTGCTCATCGGGGTTTCCCTCTTTGCCCAGCAACGAACGGGAAACATCTACGGGCAGGTCGTCGATTCCCAAGGCCAGGGTCTTCCGGGCGTCAACATAACTCTGACCGGAAGACTGACGGCTCCAATGGACACGGTCACATCCGCGGAGGGCCGATTCAGATTTCTCTCTCTCTCCCCGGCCAGGGATTATGTTCTGAAAGCCGAACTCACGGGATTCCAGACAAAAACAGAAGAAGGGATCATCGTCAACGTCGGCGCCAATGCCAGCGTCACCCTGGTGATGGAGGTGGGAAGTCTCGAAGAAGAGATCACGGTCACGGCAACGACATCGGTCGTCGATACAAAAAAGACCGCCGTTGCATCATTTGTGACCAATGAAGTCCTTCAATCGCTTCCGAGCGCAAGAGACCCCTGGGTCATCATTCAAATGGCGCCCGCCGTGCAAATGGACCGGGAGAACATCGGCGGTTCCGAATCCGGCTCCCAGGCGCAGTTCACCGCCCACGGCAACCGGGACTCGCTCCAAAACCAGTGGTCCATGGACGGGGCCGTCATCACCGATGTGAGCTCCGCCGACTCCGCCATATACTACGACTTCGATTCCTTCGAGGAGATGAACATCACAGTCGGAGGTTCGGACGTTACCACTCAAACAGGTGGGATCTCGATCAACATGGTCACCAAGAGGGGCGGGCAAAGCCTGTCTCTCGGAGGGCGATTCTACTTGACGGATGAAAGATTCCAGGCCGCGAATCTGACGGATGAACTTCGAGCCGAAGGCGTCCGCGCCACCAACCGAATTGAGAACATCAAGGACTTCGGCTTCAACATGGGCGGCCCGATCGTCAAGGATAAGGCCTGGTATTGGGTGTCTTACGGCGTCCAGGACATCAAGATGTTCACCATCCTGGGGACCAAAGACGATACCCTGCTGTCCGGGTACAACGCCAAGATCAACCTGCAGCTTCTTCCCCAGAATCGTTTTGAGTTTTACACCAATATCGCCTCCAAGCAGAAATGGGGACGAAGCGCCACCTGGACCACCCCCTTGGGTGTTCGGCAGAAGGACCGATACTATTTCGGAGTTCCGATCGTGAAAGCCCAGGATGAGCACATGTTCGGAGACAACATGTTTGTTTCCGGCAAATTTGTCTATGTCGGGGGCGGATTCGGCATGTGGGCCATGTTCAACGAGGACAGCGCCAAGATCGGCCGATACAACGTGGCCAACGCCCAATGGGATCAATATCAATACAACTACCTGCACGACCGGCCGAGAAAAGATCTTTCGCTCCTGGGCCATTATTTCAACGAAGACCTGCTGGGGTTCGCCCATGAAATGAGGTTCGGCGGAGAGGTTTCCAGACGGTCGCATCAAAGCATGGGCAGAAGCTACACCCATTATTATCATAATTACAACAATCCCACATTCGACATCACGGGAGACCAATCTCCGGATATCGTCCCCGGGCTCTATCAAGTCCGGACGGCAAGATACAACGATACCCGTTTCGCTGTCGACGCCTATTCCTTCTATATCAGCGATACGCTCACAAAAGGCCGACTCAATGTGATGTTGGGATTGAGATGGGACCTGCAAACCCCCTATATCGAAAGCTTCTCCGTTTATTCCAACGCTCAAGCCGCAGATCCTTCCTTCAGGGACAATTTCACCCAGCGGACGGCGGATGTTCTCAGCAAGTACCTAAGTCCTTTTGATGTGCCGGAGACACGGCCCGATTACCGTTGGAACAACCTGTCTCCCCGCTTAGGGCTCACCTACGAGCTCCCGGGCAAGAGGAGAACCATCGCCAAGCTGTCTTACGGCAAGTTCGGCGATTTCATGCGGACGGGGCAATTCAATGTCTCGCCCCTCGGAACCGGGGGATACATTTATTATTGGTGGCTGGACCAGAACAATGACGGGATAACCGACTACACCGAGCTCTATTGGCACAACAGTCTCACCTATCAACCCTATCGTGTTTTTGACGATGCCGGAAACTTCATCGGCGATTGGAACAACACCAAAAACATCATGTGGGGCGGGTTCGATCCCCTGAATCCCTCCCAAACAGCGGAATCCGCCCTCAAGCTGGACAAGAACGCGGGATCGTCAAGAACCCAAGAGCTGATGCTCACCCTGGAAAGAGAGATCAGCGCAGATTTTTCCGCGTCAGTGACGGCCCACTACAGAAAATTCGATCATGCCTTATGGACGCTCGACTATTATCCCGCCACGGGACACGTTCGGAGCAAGGACGACTATGTCCAGGTGGGAACGGTGCCGAACTCCGTGGGCGGCTGGAGCACGGGCTCGGCGGCGGGCCGGCCGTATTATCTCTTAAGCGGAAGTCAGGGCGCGACATCCTACACGTATCGAACCCGCAACAATGATGCCTATGATCAATTCTACGGTCTGGACTTCATGATCACCAAAAGGCTCTCCCACGGATGGATGATGAACGGCTCCTTTTCCGTTCAGAATCAGATCCAGAATTTCGGCGAAAGCGGCTATCTGAATCCCACAAACAACTGGGCTCTTGACGGGCGTCCCTATTCGCCGTACATCGGAGGGTCAAGCGGAAAAATCAGCCAATACATCTTTGCGCGGTGGATGGCCAAGCTGTCCGGCCTCGTGCAACTGCCGTACGGATTCAATGCCAGCATGACTTTCATGGCCCGGGACGGCTTCATCATTCCCGAGTACTTCAACATCGTCGACTACACCGCCCCGAATCCGCGTGATCGAACCGTAACCATTTACATCGAAGAATTCGCCAAGTTGCGCCTGCCCATTTATACAAACATGAACTTCCGGCTGGAAAAGATGCTGCTGGCCGGCGACTTCGGAAAAATCTGGGTCATGGCCGACATCTTCAACCTGTTGAACAATGATGTCATCAACCGGCGTTACGAAAAGTATCTCGGCACCCTGTACGCCTACGAAAACCCCGCGAACAACCGATGGGTGGATAACCCCACGAATTACCTCGCCAACGAAATTTTGAACCCCAGAACGGTCCGGCTCGGAATGAGATTCCAGTTCTAACATCCTGTTGTTCCAAAGCGTTCGGGGTTTCGCCCGGCCCGCGGGTCGGGCGAAACCCCGAACGCGGCGGAAATCCTTGACGCCGGCGGAAGCCGGCTGATCCGAGTCCGCCCGGCCGCCGCGCCGGGCTTTTTCAAAGGGATAAAGGAGACGTCATGTTTGATCCCCTCCATTCACGGGGCAAGTTCACCCCATTTGCGTTTTTTTTCGTTTGCCTTTTCGCGGGACTTCTCATCGGTTCGCCGGAATCGACCCCCGCCCGGAAAGAGAGTCGGCCGACGGATCCGGCCCAGCGGCATGTGTGGTTCAAACAACACATGGCCATGAAGAACGCATCCATCTTCAAGGAGATGACCTGGCGGAATATCGGGCCGGACATCATCAGCGGCCGATGCACGGATATCGACGTTCCCAAGGGGCAAATCCACACCATCTATGTGGGTTCCAGTCACGGAGGTGTTTGGAAAACCGTCAATTCCGGCATCACCTGGGAGCCGATCATGGAAGATCTTCCGACCGGATCCATCGGGGATATCGCCGTAGATCCATCGAATCCGGACATTGTCTGGGTGGGAACGGGAGAGGCCAATATTTTCCGGTCCTCGACGGCCGGAATCGGCATTTATAAGTCCGTGGATGCCGGCAAGAGCTGGCGACACATGGGCCTGGACGATACGTACACCATCGGCCGAATTGTCGTCCACCCGGGAGATTCCAACACCGTCTATGTCGCAGCGTCCGGTCATGAATGGACCGACAACGAAGAACGCGGCGTCTTTAAAACCCGGGACGGCGGCGAGACCTGGGAAAAAGTTCTCTTCATCAGCGAACGTATTGGAGCCTGGGATCTGGCGATAGATCCCCTGAATCCGGACACACTTTACGCCTCGACATGGAATCGGATCCGCCGCCCCTGGACCGATCCGGTCCCGGGTCCCGGTGACGGTTTGTTCAAGACGACCGACGGCGGAAAAACCTGGAAACATCTCACCAACGGGCTTCCGGACATGAAACTGACGGGTCGGATCGGCATCGATATCGCGCGAAGTAATCCCAATGTCCTCTACGCCTATATCGACAACCACAATCCCGGCCGCCTGCCGAAAGAGGGCGAACGCGATGCCTACGGCCGGTTGAGAACGGGCCGGGTGCTTGTCGGACCGGAGGTTTACCGTTCGGACGACAAAGGGGAATCCTGGAGGAAGGTGAGCCCCGACCTGGAAGGCGCGGGCGCAACCTACGGCTGGGTGTTCGGCCAGATCCGGGTCGATCCCAACGATGAAGATACGATTTACATTATGGCCCTCCGCATGTCCCGATCAACCGACGGCGGAAAAACATTCAGCTCCTTCAGTTATCCGGGTCTCCACGGCGATCACCACGGGCTCTGGATTTGCCCCGAGGATTCCAATTATCTCATCAATGCCAATGACGGCGGCATCAATATCTCCTACGACGGCGGGGCGACCTGGAGGGATTTTCACCACAACATGAATCTGGGCACGTTCTACAACGTCTCCTACGACATGAAAAAGCCGTTCAACGTGTACGGCTCCGTGCAGGATCATCCGACATTCCGGGTCAACATCAGCCACGGGCTTCCCAGAAAGCGGGGAGAGCCGGGTTTGAACACCCGGTGGGAAACCGCGCCCGGCGGAGAAGAAACCCATATCGCCGTCGATCCGGAAAATCCGCATATCATTTATTCGGCCGGAAAAACCCAGAACAACCGGCTCAGCCGGTCGGAATTCACGCCCGGACTCGACGGCATGTGGGTCAGTCATCGGGTCAATCCCGTGCAGGTCGAGGGCGAGCCGCTGTTGCGGACCAAGTGGCTGGTTCCGGTCATCCTCTCCCCGCATAATCACAAGGTCGTCTATTACGGAATGCAGTATCTGTTCCGGTCCATGGACATGGGGGAGACCTGGGATCGAATCAGCCCGGACTTGTCCCACCAGGATCCTGCCAGGATGGGAGAAGGTCAATACGCCATCCCCCATCAATGCATCACGCAGATTTCGGAATCTCCCTTTCAATTCGGACTCATCTATGCCGGGACGGACGACGGAAAAATGCATGTGACTCTGAACGGCGGCTGCGCCTGGACGGACATTACACGGGGATTGCCGGATTATAAAACCGTATCCAGAATCGTCGCCTCCCAATATGACAAGGGAACGGTCTACGTCACGCTCAACGGCCGGATGACCGACGATTTCACCGATTACATTTTCAAATCCGTCGATTATGGAAAGACCTGGGTGGATATCTCCGGCAATATCCCCGGAGGACCGGTCAATGTGATCCGGGAAGACCCCAAGAACCAAGACATCCTGTACGCGGGAACCGATCTCGGCGTTTATGCCACGCTCGACGGCGGAAAAACATGGTACGTTCTGGGCGGCAATTTACCCACCTGCTATGTCTGGGACCTGATCATTCATCCCCGCGACAACGTCATGGTCATCGCCACCCACGGCCGGGGGATGTATGTCATCGACGATATGACTCCGGTCAACGGAAAGTGAGTGACCCGGCGGCCCGGGACCAGCGTGTGGAGCCGGCTCGGATCCAATAAGGACGGATCCGGGATTGATGCAGCCGCAAGACATTCACGAGTCGGTTTCCGCCTCTGCATTTGGACCGGGGCCCCATTGTGACAATAAGGAGAAATGATGTTTTCAAGAGAGCAGTTCCGGCGGAATTCTTTGTTGATCCTTGGCGTTTTCGTTCTGGTCGCCACAGGCGCATTCATCGCCGCCGGCCAACAGTTCGGTCGGAGCGGCTTCATGCGGTCCCGGCTCCAGCCCCGGTCCGGGACCATCCCCGAGGATCTGTCCGCTCTGGATTGGCGGTTCGTCGGCCCCCCCGGCAATCGCATCAGCGCCGTTGTCTTCGACTCGAACGATCCAAACATTTATTACGCCGGCGCCTGTGCCGGAGGAGTCTGGAAGTCGATCGATGGGGGGACAGAGTGGCGACCCGTCTTCGACGATCAGACCTCGCAGTCCATCGGCTCCCTGGCCATCGCCCCGTCCGATTCAAACCAGGTCTGGGCGGGAACGGGCGAGGCCTTCATCCGCTCGAACGTCCTCATCGGCGACGGCATCTACAAGTCGACCGATGCAGGACTGACCTGGACCCGGATGGGGCTCGAGAAAAGCGGCCGGATCGGCCGCATTGCGGTCGATCCCCATGACCCGAATACCGTTTTCGCCGCCGCCCTCGGGCACAGCTACGGCCCCCAGAAAGAGCGCGGTGTTTTCAGGACGAAGGACGGCGGAAAAACCTGGGAACACGTTCTCTTCATCGACGAGAACACGGGGGCGTCGGGCCTGGTCATCGATCCCAATAACCCGCGGACGATCTTCGCCGGAATGTGGTCCATCGTGATCCACACCTGGGGCAAGTTCAGCGGCGGGCCGGGAAGCGGCGTCTACGTCTCCCGCGACGGCGGCGACACCTGGACGAAAATCCAGGGCCGGGGCCTTCCCGGGTTCGATGTGGGGAAAGTCGACGTGGCGGTCGCCCCCTCCGATTCGAACCGGGTCTACGCCCTCATCGAGACGGGCGACCGCGGCACGCTTTGGCGGTCGGACGACCACGGCCATAACTGGCGCGTCGTAAGTTATGAACGGCGCATCAACGAGCGACCGCACTACTACACCCGAATGTGCATTGCTCCGGATGACCCCAACACGGTTTACTTCCCATGCAACAGAATGTACGTGACCTATGATGGCGGCGAATCCATTGACGACTTCAGCGGCGGCGGCGACTGCCATGATATGTGGGCCGACCCGAAAAACCCTGAACGGATGATGATCGGCCATGACGGCGGCATCAGCATGACCACGACGCGCGGCCGGCAATGGCGCCGGATCGTCCTGCCCGTCGGTCAGATGTACCACGTAGCCGTTGACGACCGCATCCCCTATTTTGTCTACAGCAACATGCAGGATTCAACCTCCAAGCGCGGGCCCGCCTATCCCGGCTACGGACCCGAACCCCCGATCTGGATCAGCATGGGCGGCTGCGAGTCAGGTTTTTCCTATCCCGACCCGGCCGATCCCGACATCGTCTGGGGGACCTGCTATTCGGGGACGGTCGAGGTCTACAATCTGAGAACGGGCCTTGTCCGAAGCGTCAATCCCTGGCCGGACAAGTCGCTCGACTCACCGGCGGAAAATCTCAAGTACCGATGGAACTGGACGCATCCGATCGCACTATCGCCCCACGACAGCAAACGGGTTTATGTCGGAAGCCAGTACGTCCACCTCACGACCGACGGCGGCCGGAATTGGTCCGTCATCAGCCCGGACTTGACGCTGAACGACAAATCAAAACAGGGGTCCTCGGGAGGCTTGAGCAAGGACAACCTGGGCGTTGAATACGGCTGCACGCTTTTTGCCATTGCCGAATCGCCTGTCCAAGAAGGGTTGATCTGGGTGGGTTCGAACGACGGTCTGATCCATGTCAGCCGCGACTTCGGCAAGACCTGGACGAACGTCACGCCCTCAGCCATGCCCCATTGGGGCACGGTCAGCATGATCGATCCCTCCCGTTTCGATGCGGGTCGCTGCTACATCGCCGTTGATGGACACCAGGAAAACATCCGAGACCCCTACCTCTTCAAGACCTTGGACTTCGGCAAGACCTGGACGCGGATCGATGCCGGCATCCCGCGGTCACCGCTGAGCTACACGAGCGCCATCAAGGAGGACCCCGTCCGCAAGGGCCTGCTTTTCGCCGGCACGGCCAACGCCATCTATTTCTCGATCGACGACGGGGCATCGTGGCTCCCTCTCCAGGCCAACCTCCCCCAAGCCTGCATCACCTGGATCGCCGTCCAGGAGCGCTTCGGCGACCTTGTTGTCGGAACAAACGGCCGGGGCATCTGGATTATGGACGACATCTCCCCGCTCCGCGAATACGGCAAAGGCGCCGGATTCCTCAAACCCAGACCCGCCTGGCGGTTTAAGCCCAGGGAGCGGGTCGTCAGCTTCCCAGGCGACCCCAGTATCGGGCGAGGCGGTCCCTACGGGGCCAGTTTGAATTTTTTCCTTGATGAAGACGCCGGCGGCGGCGCGCGGATTGAGATCTTCGATGAAAGAGGGACGAAATTCCGCACGCTTCGGTCTCCGGCCCGCAGGGGATTGAACCGAATCAACTGGAATCTTCGGGGCGAAGCCGTCGCCCAGATCGAGCTTCGGACGACTCCCGATTATCATCCCCGCGTCTGGGAAGAGAAGAGGTTCCGAGGCCGAGATACGAGGCCCGTCAGTCACTGGGGAATCCAGCAGCCTCTCTCCGGGATCCTGGCGCCGCCAGGCCTCTACACGGTCAGGTTGACCGTGGCCGGAAAATCCCACGAGCGGACGCTCGAGGTCCTCAAGGATCCGAACACCCAAGGCACGGTCGATGACATCCGGGCGATGACTCATCTCTGGGCCGCGGCCCTCCAGGATCTGAACGAGGTTGTCTCCATCATCAACCGAATCGAATGGGCCGGTCGACAAATGGAGGACCTCCGAAAGGTCCTGTCCCAGGCGAAAGGCGGCCGGATTTATCTCGACGCCCTGACGGAAACTCATGGGCGGCTGAGGGATGTTGAGCGCTTGTTCCTCGAGGACCAGATGCTGGCTTCCGACCCGAAGTCCTATCGCGAAGAAATGGCCCTCTACCAGAAACTTGTCTGGTTTATCGGCGAGGTCGGTTTGGGCGCGGGCGACATCCGGAATACGGAGGATTTCGGTCCGACGAGCCAGCAGCTGGAAGTTTACGAGATCCTGAAGAAGCGTTTCGCGGACGGACGGGCGGCTTTTAACGCGCTGATCAACACGACGATCCCGGCCTTCAACACGATGCTTGCGGACGCGGGGCTTGGACCGGTTATCGCAAATTTCTAGAGAGACGGCCCGCCCAGCGCGTTCCAGGCCGGCGGTTCCATGCCGTGCAGGTGGCGGACGAAGAAGTCCATCATCTTCCGCGTTCCGTAGGAGCCGCCCATGCCGTGCGCCGCAATTCCGTGACCGGGGGAAGATCGACCCGCGACCAGGTGTCGAGATAATAAGTCATGTCCGGAGAAAACCGGACGGAGTGGTTGGCGCCGCTTTCGGTCAACACGGTCATCCCCGTGCCGTCGAAGTTGACCCGGCAGGCATGAATGAAGTAGGGGTCCTCACCGGCCCGGAGGCCGCCCCAGGATAGGGGTCGCTCATCGGAGAGTCAGGGCTTTTTCATAATCGGCCGTCGTAACTCCCGGCGGACAAGCCCCGCGGCTGGCTGCGGGGAGCCGGGAGTCGGGGGATCCAAAGGGGTATGCCCCATTGGTCGCAGGGCGGGGTTCAATCCCCGCGGGAGAAAGGGAGGCCGGGAGCGAAGCGACCGTTGGAAGGGGGAAACGCGAAGCGGGTTCACCCTCCAAATTGACCTGGGCCGGAAGGAAAAGACCGAAACCGACCAAAGCCGAAACCAGAGCCGACAATCGAACCGTCCATTTTGACATCATGCGCCTCCTTTCTTTGCTTTTCGTATTTATTTCGGATCCCCTTAGAACCGCCAGGCGGACTTGGAGTCCGGGACGCGCTGATATTTTAAATATCAATTCATGGTAAAATCAAGCGGTTCATTGGATATTGATTTGACTTTGTCGAATAGGCAGGTCTATACTTCCTCATCGGCGCATTGGAGTTCATATCAATATTCATGTCATATTGATCTTTCTGATCCCGAGTCGTTCCTTTGAAAAGCATCATTCAATCCCTTTCGTTTGTCGGCATCTTGCTGGGCGCGGCGTTCCTGCTCAGCGGGGGCGTCGGCTTTCTTCATCACGATGCACCGCGGACCTTTCTGGCGTTTTTTTTAATGGGGGGCGTTTGCTTTCTGGCATCATGGATTTCCTGGCAGGCATCGCCCAGGGGACTCGAAATCCGCATCCGGGAAGCCATCCTCCTGGTTCTCTCGACATGGATTTTCACCGGAATCATCGGCGCCCTGCCGTATCTCGTTCTCGGGATTTGCCGGGACCCGATGTCGGCCCTATTCGAAAGCGTATCCGGCATCACAACGACCGGGGCGTCCGTGCTGTCCAACCTCGAGTCGCTTCCCCGCGCCCTGCTCTTCTGGCGGTCCCTGACTCATTTCCTCGGCGGAGTGGGAATTCTGGTCATGTTCATCGCCGTTTTGCCCTTTGTCGGCACCGGGGCGATGCAGCTCTATCGAACGGAGTCAACCGGGCCCATTTCCGAAAAGATCACGGCCCGCATTGCGGATACAGCCCGGATCATGGTGGGCATCTATCTTCTTTTCAATGTCCTTTGCGCGGCGGCTCTCCGGGTCTGCGGTCTCTCCTGGTTCGACGCGGTCTGTCATGCTTTCGGCACAATTGCTACGGGAGGATTCTCCACGCGCAGCGAGAGCATCGCGGCGTTTCACAACCCAGCCGTGGAGTGGGTGATCGCCTTTTTCATGTTCATCTCCGCCGTCAGCTTCGTCATCCATTTCCGCGCCTTGCGTGGAGATGTTCTCAGCTACTTGAGAAGCCAGGAAGTCCGGTTTTTTGTCTTGCTCGGCGCCGCATCGGCCGCGCTGGCTTCAATTTTTATTGTTCAAAAGACGGAAACCGGCCTTATGACGGGCATTCGGAATGCGGTTTTTCAGACGGTCTCTCTGTTTTCGACAACGGGATTCACTACGGCGGATTACGATGTCTGGCCCGATGCCGTCAAGCTGACATTGCTGACCTTGATGATCATCGGCGGTTGTGCGGGATCGACTTCCGGCGCCGTGAAAAGCGTGCGATTCGTCGTGGCCGGAAAATTGATCGCCCGGCGTTTCGGGAACATGCTGCACCCGGCCCGGGTTCAGGCCATTAAGCTCGACGGCCGCGTCATCGATAATGACAGCGCCGGCCGCGCAGCCTTTTATATCTTCCTTTACTTTTTCGTGTTGTGCGTCGCCTCGGTCTTCGTCGGCTTCTTTTCCCAGGACATCCTGACCGCCGTGTCCGCAGTCATCGCCTGCCTCGGGGGGGTCGGCCCGGGCATGTCCGGAGCCGGACCTTCGGAAACTTATGCTCTCTTTCCGGCCGCGGCCAAAATGGGTCTGATCGTCTGCATGCTTTTGGGCCGGCTGGAAATCTATATTTGTCTCGTCGTCTTCACTCCGGGGTTCTGGAAGACGTGATCCCGTTCCGTAAAGGCCGTTTCAAGACCGGCGGCGTTGACAGCCGTTCCGGCGAGGTGATATCTTCTCTTCATGGATTTCGCGAAAACCGCAGCGGGCCGATTCACAGCCGTTCCGATCGCGATTCTCGTCCTGTCCGCTTTTTCCTGCTCCGGTGAACAGCCGGCCGGGCCCGGCGATGCCGTCGCCGAAACGGCCATGGTCGCCTCCGCCCACCCCGCCGCATCGGCCGCCGGACTCGAGATCCTGAAAAAAGGCGGAAACGCCGTCGACGCCGCCGTGGCCGCGGCCTTCGCCCTGTCCATCGCCGAACCCCATGCTTCCGGAATCGGCGGCGGCGGCTTCATGATCATCAAGACGGCGGATACGCCGGAGGCGGTCATGATCGATTACCGGGAAACCGCACCCCGGCGGGCGACGCCGGAATATTATTACGATCCGGAGCGGGATTTCGACACCCGGACATCCCGGGGTCCGGACGGCGCGGGCGTTCCGGGTCTCGTCGCCGGAGCGGCCCTGGCCCTCGAAAACTACGGCACGATGAGCCTGGCCGAAGTTCTCGAACCCGCGATCCGCCTGGCCCGCGAGGGCTTCACCGTCAGCTCCAATCTTCAGGCTGTCATCGTCGACGAGATCGAAAAAATCATGGCTTTCCCCGCGGCGGAAGCCTTATTCCTGCCCGATGGTCTGCCTCCCGAACCCGGGGATATTCTAAAAAACGAAGATCTGGCCTTGACCCTGGAACAAATCGCCGCGGAGGGACCCACCCCCTTCTATGAAGGGGAAATCGCAATCGCCATGGCCGCTGAAATCGCCGCTCTGGGAGGTATCCTCGATCTCGACGACCTCAAGGCCTACCAAGCTCGCATCCGCCGACCCGTTCTGGGATCCTATCGCGGCTTTGAGATTGTCTCCGCAGCTCCGCCTTCGGGCGGCGGCACCCATCTCATCCAGATCCTCAATATCCTGGAAGGTTTCGACATCGCGACTCTGGGTTTCGGCACGGCCCCCTATCTCCATGTCCTGGCCGAAGCCATGAAACCGGCCTTCGCCGACAAGGCGGCCCATTCCGGGGATCCGGATTTCCATGCTTTCCCCATCGACGTTTTGACGAATAAGGCGTACGCCGAGGCCGTTCGAAGAAAAATCCGGGAGGGCGAAGCCCGTTTCGACCATCGGTCTCTCGAATCCGTCGGACTCGAAAGCGAAAACACGTCCCACCTTTCGGTCGTCGACGGCCGCGGCAACGCCGTCGCCCTGACCCAGAGCATCAACTCCTTTTTCGGTTCAGGCGTCGTGGTCTCGGGAACGGGGATCCTGCTCAACAACCACATGGCCGATTTCGATGCGCAGCCGGGCGGAACGAACGCCATCGGTCCGGGCCGGCGGCCGGCCAGCAGCATTGCGCCGACGCTGGTTTTCAAGGACGGACAACCGTTGCTGGTCCTCGGGTCGCCGGGCGCCCTGAGGATCATCTCGGCCCTCGCTCAGATCATCGTCAACATCGTCGATTTCGGCATGGGCCTGGACGAGGCCATCGAGGCGCCCCGGATCCATGCCGCGGGCCGGACCCTGTCCGTCGAGGGCCGAATCGCGGAGGATGTCATCGAAACGCTCCGGTCCTGGGGGCACACGATCCGGGTTTATCCGGATTTCGATGCCTATTTCGGGGGCGCTCAGGGCATTCGGATCGACCCAAAGAGCCGAAAGCTCCATGGAGGCGCCGACTCGCGGCGCGACGGCGTCGCGGTCGGGTATTGAATGCCGGGACTCTCTTCAACATGATGGGATCCGGCGAAAACGACGGAAGCGGCCGGCGCGGCGGTAGGCGATACCTGAAGCGGAAAAGAGGTTGACATGAAAAAACGATTCGTCCCGGGATGGATTGTTGCGGTCGTCCTGACCGCCCTTTTTGCGGCGGCCTGCGGCGCTCCGGCCCCGAGCCGGGAGGCCATGATTGAGGATGTCCTTCAAAACAGGGAGGACGTCGTCATCGTCGTCACCGACTCCGGCCTGGGCGGGCTGTCCGTCGCGGCCGAACTGGCCGCCCGGCTTCCCGAAAGCGGAATTTTCCGCCGGGCCCGCATCGTTTTCTACAACGCCCTCTTTCACGATATCGGCTACAACGGCCTCGAATCCGAAGCGGAGAAAGCCCGGATTTTCGACGCCGTCCTCAAGGCCATGGACAAGCGCTATCGTCCCGATCTCCTGCTCATCGCCTGCAACACCCTGTCGGTCGTCTACGAAAACACGAAGTTTTCCCGCCGGGCGCCGTTTCCCGTCGTCGGCATTCTCGAGGCGGGCGTGGATCTCATCGCCGATCAATTCGAAAAAACCCCCGAGGCGATGGCCGTCGTCTTCGCCACCCGGACGACCATCGCTTCGGAAGCTCATAAAAACCGGCTGGTCGCGCGCGGCATTCCGGCCGGACGCATCGTCGGCCAGGCCTGCCACCTTCTGGCCGGGGCCATCGAGCGCGGGCCGGAGAGCGAGGAAACCTCGGCCTTGATCCGGCAGTTCGTCGGCGAAGCCCTGGAAAAGGCCGGCGACTCGAGCCGCCCGATCTTCGGAAGCTTCAACTGCACCCATTACGGTTATGCCCGCGAGACCTTCGCCGCGGCCTTCGCCGAGGCCGGGGTCCCGGACATCGAGCTTCTCGATCCGAACCCCCGCATGATCGATTTCATGTTCCGTCTTCCCTACCTTCACCGGTTCCTGAAAACAGACGTCGAGGTCAAAGTCGTCTCCAAGTTGAAGATCACCGAAGACGAGCGGGCGGCGATCGGTCCGCTCATCGCGGCCGTCTCTCCGGCCGCGGCCGAGGCCCTGGACGAATACCGCCTCGATCCCGAACTGTTCAAGGTCCGCTTCAAACCGCCCGATTCAAAATAGCGCCGCATCCCGACATGCGACGCCGGAAAACATCCATGAAGGGAGACCCATGACAACCGCCAGCCGAAAAATCCTCGCCGCCGGAATCCTCCTCTGCCTGACCCTCATTCTGCCCGCCGGAGGCCGATCCCAGTCCAAACCCTCAGCGCCCGCCGAACCCGATCTCTTCGGCCGGCTCAAATACCGGCATATCGGACCGGTCGGAAACCGCGTGATCGCCGTCGCAGGCATCCCGGGCGATCCCTCCGTTTACTATATCGGAGCGGCCTCGGGAGGCATTTTCAAGACCACGGACGGCGGCGCAACCTGGAACCCCATCTTCGACGCCCAGCCGGTCTCTTCGGTCGGAGCGCTGGCCGTCGCCCCATCCGATCCCAACATCGTCTGGGCGGGAACCGGGGAAACCTTCATCCGGAGCAACGTCTCGCAAGGCGACGGCATCTACAAGTCCGAGGACGCCGGAAAGACCTGGACCCGCATGGGTCTCGAAAACACCGGCCGGATCGGCCGCGTCCTCATCGATCCCCGGAATCCCGACGTCGTCTTCGCCGCGGCCATGGGGCATTGCTACGGTCCCCAGCAGGACCGCGGCGTTTTCCGAACGACGGACAGCGGAAAAAGTTGGGAGCAGGTGCTCTTCGTCGACGAAAACACGGGCTGCTCGGACATCGCCATGGACCCCAACAATCCACGGATTCTCTTCGCCGGGATGTGGCCGATGTTCATCCGAACCTGGGGCCGCTGGAGCGGCGGTCCGGGCGGCGGCCTGCACGTCTCCCGGGACGGCGGAACGACCTGGCAAAAGCTCCAGGGACGCGGCCTGCCGTCGACCGAAATCGGCAAGGTCGCCCTGGCCGTCTCCCCGAGCGATTCGGAACGCATCTACGCCCTCATCGAAACCGCGGACGAGGGCCTCTGGCGTTCGGACAACGGGGGAGCGAGCTGGACCCACGTCAACCGCGACCACGCTCTCCTCAACCGGCCGCTCTACTACACGCGTCTCATCGTCTCGCCGTCGAACGCCGACGAGGTCTATTTCCCGGCGACCGGTTTCCACATGACCAAGGACGGCGGCAAAACCATCCAGCGCTTCAGCGTCTGGGGCGGCGACCACCACGACATGTGGATCGATCCGGCCGACCCCGACCGCATGATCGTCGGCAACGATCAGGGCATCGCGCTCAGCACGAACCGGGGCAAAACCTGGCGCGGCATCGAACTGCCCATCGCCCAGATGTACCACGGCACGACGGACAACCGGATCCCCTACTATGTCTACGGCAACCGCCAGGACGGAACCTCCTACCGCGTGCCGAGCAACAGCCGGACGGGCGGGACCATTCCGCGGGGGCTGTGGCATCCGGTGGGCGGATTCGAATCCGGCCACGCCATGGTCGACCCGGTGGACAACAACATCATCTGGTCCGGAAATTACGACGGCATGCTCGACCGCTTCGACCTCCGGACGATGCAGAGCCGCGCCGTCAGCGTCCGGCCCGAAAGTATCCAGGGTTGGGCGGCCGAAGACGTCAAATACCGTTTTCAGTGGACGTTTCCGATCGCGATTTCGCCCCACGACCACAACCGGGTCTACGTCGGCAGCCAGTTCGTCCATCAGACGACGGACGGCGGCCACAGTTGGCGGGTCATCAGCCCCGACCTCAGCACGAACGATCCCGAAAAAATGCAAATCACGGGCGGCATCACGGTCGACGACGCAAGCCCCCTCTATACCTGCACGCTCTTTGCCATCGCCGAGTCGCCGCTTTCCGACGGCGAGATCTGGGCCGGAACGAACGACGGCCTGCTTCACGTGACGCGCGACGGCGGAAAGACCTGGACCAACCTGACGAAGAACATCCCCAACCTACCCCCCTGGGGGACCGTCAGCAACATCGAACCCTCCCGCCACAGTCAGGGGACCTGCTATGTCACCTTCGACCTTCATCAGGTCAACGACAGAAATCCCTACGTCTATAAAACCGCCGATTACGGAAAGTCCTGGAAAAACATCAGTTCGAATATTCCCCGGACCCACCTGAGCTACGCCCACTGCGTGCGGGAAGATCCGGTTCGGGAAGGGCTTCTCTACCTCGGCGTCGAAAACGCCCTCTATGTCTCCTTCGACGACGGCGGGCGCTGGTTGCCTCTTCAGTCGAATCTCCCCCATGCCCCCATCCACTGGCTGGAGATCCAGAGCCACTTCAACGACCTCGTCGCGGCCACTTACGGCCGGGGATTCTGGATCCTGGACGACATCACGCCGCTTCAACAGCGGACGGCGGAGGTCGCCGGATCGGACGTCCACCTTTTCGCCCCGCGGCCGGCCTACCGCTTCCAGAGCGTGGCCGCGCCCACGGGAGCGCCGAACGATCCCAGTTTCGGCCGGAACCCTCCCTACGGGGCCTCCCTCAATTATCAACTGAAGGCCGAGCCCGAAGGGGAGGTCGTCATCACCATCCTGAATGCCGAAGGGCGCGTGGTCCGGACCCTGAAGACCGAAGTTCCCGAAGAGGGGGCGGATGACGGCGGGCGGCCGGCGGAACGTTTCAGCGTGCCCAAGAGCGCCGGGATCAACCGGATCTGGTGGGATTTGCGCTGGGACCGCACGGATGAGATCCGGCTGTGGACGCCGGCCGTCGGCCACGAGCATGCCGGCGTGGGAGAAAAAGGTTGGCGGCGTTTTCCCCTGGGCCGTTTCCAGCGAGGCCCGCTTGTCGAACCGGGAACCTACACCGTCAAGCTTACGGTGGCCGACAGGGAAATGACACAAACCCTGGTTGTCCGAAAGGATCCCAATACCGCGGGAAGCGAGGCTGACGTCCGGGCCGCAACCGGACTTCTTCTCGACATACACGCCATGACCAACACCTCGGCCTCCCTGATCAATCGGGCCGAACTCATCCGCAAGCAGCTCGCCGATCTCGCCCTCGTCCTGAAGGATCATCCCGAAAGCGAACCGATTCTCGCGGCCGCCCGCGCCCTGGACAAAAAGATCATCGACTTCGAGGACTTTTTCTTCCCCGTGGGGCTCACAGGCTCAGGCGACAGCCTGCGCTGGCCCGACAAGTTCTATGCCAAACTCGGCTTTCTGGCCCGCCATGTAGCCGCCGGCGATTTTCCGCCAACGACCCAGCAGATCGAAGTCCACGCCCAAATGAAAAGCCAACTGGCCGAGCGGGAAGCGGATTTCAAAAATATCGTCGAGGACGATCTCGGAGCTTTGAACCAGATGCTGCGGGAGAAAGACATCCCGCATGTCGTCTCCCGGTTCGAAAAATAAAATGACAAAAGCCCGCCGGACCCTGAACACCTACGCCCTGGTCTTCGCCATCATCGTTTTCGTGGCCGTTCTGACCTGGGTTGTTCCCGGCGGCGTCTATGAGCGCCAGGTCGTCGACGGACGCGAGGTCGTCAAAGCCGATTCGTTCCAGAGGGTCCCGGCCAAGCCTCAGGGGCCGTTTGCCGTCCTTATCGCCCCGGTCCGGGGTTTCGCCGACCCGTCCGTGGCGCTGATCGTCGGGTTCGTGCTCATCGTCGGCGGGGTGTTTTCCGTGATGACGAAAACCGGGGCGGTCGAGGCGCTCATCCGGTCGGCGGCCGGAGCCTATCGCCGCCACCCTCTTGTCGAAAAGCTCTTCATCCCCGTCTTCATGGTTCTCTTTTCCATCGCCGGCGCGACGTTCGGCATGAGCGAGGAAGTCATTCCCTTCGTTCTGCTCTTCATCCCCCTGGCGCTGTCCCTCGGTTACGACAGCGTGACCGGCGTCATGATCCCCTTCATCGGGGCCGGGGCCGGTTTCGCGGGCGCTTTCATGAACCCCTTCACCGTGGGCATCGCCCAGGGCATCGCCGAACTGCCGCTCTTTTCCGGGTTCGTCTATCGCATCGTCTGCTGGGTCGTCGTCACCGCGGTCTGCACCTGGTTCGTGGCCCGCTACGCCCGCAAAATCAAGGCCGACCCCAAGCGAAGCATCACTTACGAGGCCGACCGGGAAAAGCGGGCCGGGCTGAAACTCGACCCGGCCGAAGCCGGGGAAAAGACGAACCTCCGGCACAAGCTGGTCGGCCTGACGCTTCTTCTGGGCCTCGGCGTCATGATCTTCGGCGTCCTCGAATACGGCTGGTATATCGACAAGATCACGGCCGTCTTCCTGGGCATCGGGCTTGCGGCGGGGGTCGTCGGCGGGCTGCGGATCGACGAGTTCACGGACGCTTTCATTCAGGGGGCGAAGGATCTTGTGGGGACGGTCCTGATCATCGTTCTGGCCCGGGGCATCCTCTACATCGCCCAGGACGGCCGGATCATCGACTCCATTCTCCAGGCCATGGCCTCCGCCGTCCAGGGCGCTCACCCGGCGATTTCGGCCAACGGCATGTTCATCGTCCAGAGTCTCATCAACTTTTTCATCCCCTCGGGAAGCGCCAAAGCCGCTTTGACCATGCCGGTCATGGTGCCTCTGGCCGATTTGACGGGGATTTCGCGCCAGGTCGCCGTTCTGGCCTACCAGTTCGGCGACGGTTTCTCGAACATGATCGTTCCGACCTCGGCCATCACCATGACCGTCCTCACAAGCGGCGGCATCCCCTTCGAAAAATGGCTCAAGGTCGTCTGGCGCCTGCAGGTCGTGCTGTTTCTGACCGGGTTTGCCCTGCTCGGTGCGGCCGTCTTATTTCATTGGAAATAGGAGAAAGGCGCCGGCGCCGCGCTCGAGGACTTCGGTCCAATCCGGAAGACCGGCGAATTCGACGGTTTTATCAGGGTCCGTCTCGGCCAGGCTTTCGAGGAGGGCCCGGACGCCGGCCAGATGGCGGGCGACGCGGACGCTCATGGGAACTCCGCCCTCGTCATAGGGCGTAAAAAGGCGTCCGAGCGATGCGGCTTTCAGGTAGAACTTGTCCTTTCCCTCGACGACAAGCGCTTCATCCGTCCGCCCTTTGAGCCGTCCCTGGACGGGATTGGGAGTCTCGAGAAGGACAGCCCGAATTCCGGCCGCATCGCCCCATTCGCGGTGGCTCAGGCCGCGCAGATTGGGCGGCGAGGCTTCGAGGCGCAAATCCAGACCTTCGAATTGGAGATTCATCTGGGCCAGGGCGGCGACATCGGCGCTGTCTTCGTGAAAGACGATGGCATTGATGACCGGGTATTCGGGCGACGACTCATGAAGATCGATGCCGATGTCGATCTCTTCCCTGCGAATGAGCTCCATGATCCCGAAGGCGATTTTTTCGGTCAGGGTTCCGGCGGCACGGCCGGGAAAGGACCGGTTGAGGTTTCGGACCTCGGCGCCAGAGAGCATCTGCCCGGCCGGATTCTCATAGAGTGTGGGGTCGGGCCACTGGTGGACGGGGTTGGTCAAACGCGAGCCCAGACGGAAAGTGCGGCGTCCGCCCGGGACCTCGATGTCGAATCTCTGAGGATAACCTTCCTGGGGATCGCTGCAGGTAAACGCGCTGGCGTTGGCCCGGGGAATGACGACAACCTTGCCGGACGTCACACTGAGATTCTCGGCGATCAGCACCGAAGCGACGAATCCGGCCGGCTCATTGGCGTGGACGCCGCCGGCAATCAAAACGGCGCCGCCCGGCTCTTCTCCTTCGAAAATAAAAACATCGGTGTCACCCGCCGTTCCCCGAAGGCCCGCGAAGTAATCGCTGAGTCTCGCTTGCCGCGTCAATCCCGGGGCGGGATGGATCGGCTCGACGTTTTTCATGCTTCGGAAGGCCGCCGCCGAGACGATGGCCGCGGTCAGCCCGAGCGCAAAAAGACCCGCCGCCGTCCACCGGTTGCCTTTCCAGTCTCCAATCACGGTTGTCTCCCTATTTGATCAACAGCAGGCGGAGCGTGAAAAGAACGAGCACAATAACGGCGCCCGCCTGGTTCCAGAATTTTTTTTCGCGAAAAAGATAGAGGCCGACGTGAAGGGCGAAGAAGAGGACGATCACCCGATATACAAATTCCATAAGCATGTTCATGATGGAATCAGGTCATATCACCTTATCAATATAAGGAGCCAGGAGGAGGACGCCGAGACCGGCGGCCATGATGAAGAGGGCCGGGACAAGGCAGTATTTGAGGATGCGCATGTAATTCTCCTCCTCGACGACCTGGGCTGCGAAAATTCCGGCCAGGGCCGTCGGCGGGACGAGATCCCCCAATCCGGCCACGGCCGAGAGGGCCGTCGACGTCAGAACGGCGTTCTTTTCAATCATGGCCAGAATGAAGGGCACGCCCAGAATGGAGCTCGCCCCGTAGGACGAGATGCCTCCGAATCCGGCGAGCCCCAGGGCGATCGCCGGATAGAGAAACGCGCTCGGCAGAGACAGCAGGGCCATGACGATCCAGCCCCGGGCCCCGGTCAGCGTCATGACCTGAATGAACATGCCGACTCCGGCCAGGATGGCCAGGATGGGCATGGCCTCATCGACCGCCTTCCGGGCCGCCGCCCACAGGTTGAACCGCCGCCCGCAGACAAGGCCGAGAAGGCTTCCCACCATGAAAATGCCCGGGATGCCGATGTCCGGCATGATCTTGACGAGGAGCCGCTGCCCCAGCATGAGACCCACGACCACGGCGAGCGGCAGATAAAGGCGCCAACCGAACTCCGGGAAAAAAGACCGGGGCAGAATGGCCGTCATCTCTTTCTCGTCGACGGCCCGGATATCCCGAAGCCCGATCCACAGGGGAATGATCACAGCCGGCGGGATGACGATCAGAAGAAGCGGAATCGTGACGCCGACATACGGCATGTCCACGCCGCCGCCCATGATCATGACCAGGATGTTGATGGGCGGGGCGATCATCCCCAGAATGGCGGTCATGGCGATGAACGCCCCCGTCTTGAGACGCGGCAATCCCAGTCTCATGAGCACGGGCGCAACAAGCGGACCCGAGGTCAGGACGCCGGCCGTCGACGAGCCCGTGATCATTCCGGGAAACATGACCAGAAGGGCCGACGTGAACAGAAGGAGGGCCTTTCTCCGGTAAAATGTTTTCAGCAGCGACGCAGCCAGGCTGTCGAGACCGCCCGAGGCCTGGAAGACCTTCATGAAGAGGACGGCCGAGAGAATGATGAGCATGACGTCGAAGAAGCCGAAGCCGCCTTCGACGAGATGGCGGACCGGAAGGCCCCGTCCCCCAGTGAGCGCACCGGCCGCGGCCGCAAGAAAGAGGCTTGCACCGATCGGAATCCGGACCGCCGCCGCGGCCAGAACGAAGACGGCCGCCATGATAATGAAAACGAAGGCTTCCAGCACGCGCTGCGGACTTTCCCCGGGTCTCTAATCCTTCGGTTTGAAGACGGACTTCAGCGGCTCGGCGCCTTCGGCCGTCTTTTCGATCTCAACCAGAGGGATGTCGTTTTCTTCACATATCCGGGTGAACAGCCCGTCGTGGTTTCCGGATTTGAGGACAAGGGCCCAGGCTGCGGAGGGGAGAACCTCGACGATCATTTCGTCGGTGAGCTGGCCCCGGCGCTGTTCTCCGCCGAGATGCAGGACAAGAACCGGGATGTTTCTTTTTGCGGCCTCGGCCAGCAGGTCTTTGACCCTGTCTTTCTCTTTGGCCGTGTCGATTCCCGCCGCTCCGAGGCCCTTCAGGCTGGCCCCGACAACAACGGCCAGGCTTTTTGCGCCGCCGGCCAGGTCGCCGGCCGCGGCGACTTTGGACAGAGTATGGTCGATCCCGGCCCGCTTGGCCAGGATGACGGCCAGTTGGACGTCCGGGCTCTGTCCGGCCGAGGTGATGAGAAGCGGTGCCTCAAAAAGACCGTTCGCATTCTGCCCCGAAGCCGGGAGGGGAACAGGCGACGTGAAAACAAGAACGACCGCGGCCGTGAGAACGATTCGCAACAGCGTCATCACAAACTCCATTCGAAAATTTCCTAAGTCCAGGTTTAGCCTGATCTATTCACGAGTCGAGGCGGCCGCAGATGCAAGGCGCGGAGGGTGAAGTGTTTGATGCGGTCGGATCGGCTCGCCCGAAGGGTAAGAATGCCGGTAATTCCGGGAACAAATTCCGGGAATCGGATGTTAAGCCGGGACGCCGGAGATCTTTCTGATTTCACATGAGCTTGATTACACATCGGCATTCTTTGAATAGACCAGGCTAGAGGGATTTGTCAATGAATCCCTTCCGGAGCGTTTTCCAGAGGATCTTCAAATCCAGCGAGAACGACCAGTTCTGGATATAAAAGAAATCGTATTCGAGCCTCTTCTCGATGGACGTGTCCTGCCGCAGGCCGTGGACCTGGGCCCAACCGGTGATCCCCGACTTGACCTTGTGGCGGAGCATGTATTTGGGGATCCGTTCCACGAAATCCTTGACGAACGCCGGCCGTTCCGGACGCGGGCCGACCAGGCTCATATGGCCCCTGAGAACATTGGCGAGCTGGGGAAATTCATCGATGCTGTATTTTCTGAGGACGCGGCCGATTCGCGTCATCCGCGGATCGTCCGGGCAGCTCATGACCGGCCCGGAGCAGGCCTCGGCATCGCAGACCATGGTCCGGAACTTGATGATCGTGAATTTCCGGCCGTCGAGCCCGACCCGGACCTGTTTGTAAAAAACAGGGCCCCGCGAGGTCAATTTGACCAGCAGGGCGACGACCAGGAACAGCGGCGACAGGATGATCAGAAGCACGGCCGAGGCGACGATATCAAAGATCCTCTTGAAGGCCCTCCGGATGCCTCTCAAGGGCACATCGTCGATGGAGATCACGGGAAATCCGTCCAGGTCCTGGACGTTGGCCTTGAGCGTCAGCAACTGGAACAGGTCGGGAATCAGGCGGACATTGACGGAATGCTTGTTGACGATCCGGAAGATTTCGAGAATCCGGGCGTAGTTCGAAAGATCGAGAGCCACATAGATGTCGTGAATGTCCTGCTCCCCGATCACCCGGTCCAGATCGGACAGGCGGCCGAGAATGGTCACGCCGCCGTCGACGTCGATGATTTTGCCCTCGGGTTTGTCGTCGTCGAGGAATCCCTTGACCGCAAAGCCGAGGTCATGGTAAAGCACGAGTTTCTGGGCCAGGGCCCGGCCCATGTCCCCCGCCCCGACGATCAGGACGTTGGTCAGATTGAGGCCCCGGGCATAGCGGCGCTTCATGAAAAAGTAGATCTGGCTTCTGAGGAAGGTGATGGTGATGATGACGGCCGCGAAATAGACGACCAGAAAGCCCCGAGAAATTTCGAAGGCCGGATCGGCTCCGCCGCTTCCGTAGACGCTCCAGTAGCTCAGGAGAGCCAGGGCGGCCAGCGTCGTCAGGACGGCGTTCAAAACGATGGAGAAGAAATCGTCGATCTGGGTCCGCTTGAGGCGCGAGCGGTAAAAGCCCTGCAGGTAGAAAATCGCCAGATGAAGGGCGAGAAACAACGGAAAGACCATCGCATAGGACTTGAGCGTGGGAATGCCCTTGACCGGGTCGACGGGAACGATATAGGCATGAAACCGGAAGGCGTAGGAGTAGAAAAACGAGCACAGGATGGCCAGGACATCGCTCGTAATGTAGAGCAGGATCAGCCGGACTTTTTTTTCGTTGATCATCGGTCGGCGAAGCCGGCGGCCTTCCATTTGGCCCGGAGGAAACCGGACATCTTCTCCTTGAAAACCTGTCTGGAAAATTTCATGGCGTTGGATCGAGCGGCGGCCTTATTAAATGCGAAGCCGTCGAATTTGTCAAGGACGCGAAGGAGGGCGGCGACCGAGGACTCGTTGAAGAGAAGTCCGGTCTCTCCGGGAACGACGGTCTCCAGGGCCCCTCCGCGGCCCAGGGCGACAACGGGCGTGCCGCAGGCCTGAGCCTCCAGCACGGCGATCCCGAAATCCTCCTCACCCGGCAGAAGAAAGGTCCGCGCCCCCCGATACAAGCGGCGGAGCTCGACATCATCGACACGGTCGACGAAGGCGATATTCGATCGGGCGGCCTTGCGCAGACGGCGGGATTCCGGTCCCGTCCCGACAATGACGAGCCTCCGGCCCAACTTATTGTATGCGGCGACCGCCAGATCGAGCCGCTTGTAGGGCACGAGGGCCGAGACGATCAGGTCGTAGTCGTCCTTGCGGCCGTCTTCGCCGGGCGTGAAGAACTCCGTGTCCACCGGCGGGTGGACGACCTCGGCCGGCCGGCGGTAATATTTTTCGATGCGCCGGGCGACATTGACCGAATTGGCCGCGAAATGGTCGACCCGGGCGGAAGAGGCGACGTCCCAGAGCCTCAGGTAGTGAATGACGGGCGGAATCGTCCATCGGCCGAGAGGAGACAACCGGGTGGAGGAGAAATAGGCGGAGTACTGGTTCCAGGCGTATCTGACCGGAGAATGGACATAGGAAACATGCAGGGCATCGGGCCGGGGGATGGCGCCTTTGGCCACGCAGTGGGAGGACGAGACGACCAGGTCGAATTCCTGAAGGTCGAAGAGTTCGACCGCAAGAGGAAAAAGCGGCAGATAGGAACGGTATTTTTTTCGGACGAAGGGAAGCTTCTGGATGAACGCCGTCCGGATTTCCAGGTTCTCGATGGCCTTGGGTTGGCTGCCCGGAATATGGAGCAGCGTATGGATCACGGCCCGGGGAAAGATTTCGGCCAGAACCTCGAGGACCTTTTCCCCGCCTCTGAGGCCCGTCAGCCAGTCGTGAACCAGGGCGACCCGGGCATTTTCCATGGGGGGAAATTATAGTCCAAACCCGCCCGGCTCACAACCCGCCGCGGATTTCAAGATACAGAGCTCCGGTTTCCTCCATCATGCGGTCCATGGAAAACAGTTTGGGGATGGCGGCCCGCGCGTTGTTGCCGAGGCGGGCGGCCAGGTCCCCGTCGTCCAACAGGCGGAGGACGGCCCGGGCCAGGGCCTCAGGATCCGCGACGGGAACCCGGAGTCCCGTCTCACCGTCCTTCAGGACCTCGCGAACGCCGTCGATGTCCGTGACGACGATGGGTTTGCCCAGAGCCGCGGCCTCGACCAGGACATAAGGCAGTCCCTCCCACAGGGAAGGCAAGACAAAGACGTCGAAAAGAGACAGGATATCCCGGGCATCCGGGCGCTCTGCGGCCAGCCGGAATTTTCCGCAAAGCCCGGCTCTCCCGATCGCCGCCTCGATCGCCTTCCGCAGAGGTCCTCCGCCGACCACGACGAACCGGGCATCGGGCCGTTCTCGAAGGATCCGGGCCGCCGCCCCGATAAAATGAATGACGCCCTTCTGCCGGTGGAGCCGGGACACGGCGCCGACGACCGGACCGCCCTCCAGGCCGAGATCCCGCCGCAGTTTGTCCTTGATCGCGGCCGCGGGTTCAGGCCGGGTTGGGACGCCGTTTCGGATGAGTTTGATGCGCTCGGGCGGCGCCAGACGCAAACGCCGGGCCGCGGCCCTGTCGGCTTCCGAAACAACAACGACGGCGTCGGTCGATTTCGAACACCGCCGTTCCAGGACGATCATGGCCCGCTTGAGAACCGGGTTCCGGTAGTGGAGGTAATGGATGCCGTGGAGCGTATGGACGACGGCGGGGATGCGGGCTCGATGCGCAGCCGCCCGGCCTGCCAGGCCGGCCACGCCGCCATGTGTGTGAACGATATCAAACCGTCCCTCTTCGAGAACGGCGGCCAGCTTCCGGACACCCCGGCCCGGGACCCGCGGAAAATCGAAGGGGATATGCGGGATGCCGCGTTGCCGGAGTTCCGCTTCAAGCGGCCCTCCCCCGCCCGAACAGACGGCGGTTTCGAAGCTTTCCGGATCCAGTCCCGCGGCCAGATTGAAAACGGTGATCTGCCCGCCGCCGAGAAACGGCCGGTCGATCATTTCCAGAACTCGAAGCCGTCTCATGGCGAGTCTCCCCTGTTTTTCAGAAGCCGGAGGAAGTCCGAGCGGACCGGGTCGGTTTCCCGTCCGGGCGGCGGCTTCCGCGGCAGGAACAGGAAACTCAGCCCCAGGTAGGCCTTGAGCAGGGCCAGAGACAGGGCGGAGTTGTGCTTGCGGTAGAACAGAATCTGGCTTTTCCGGTATTCGTACCGGGCCCGCAAAGGAGCGGCCGCGGCCGAGGCTCCCCCTTCGTGAAAGGACGGCGCTCCCGGCGCGTAGACGACCTTCCAGCCAGCCTGCTTGATACGCAGGCAAAGATCGATATCCTCGAAATAAAGGAAAAACTTTTCGTCGAAGCCGCCGGCTTTCTCCAACGCCTCGCGCCGGACGAGAAGAAAAGCGCCGCTCACCCAATCGACGGAGCTGACGTTCCGGCCTCGTCCCGCGGTCCGGCGAAGGCGGCGGTTGAGCAGGGACTTGCGGAAAAGCTCCCGGAAAAATGTGTTCTTTTTCCCATACGACACCTGGTAGATCCCGGGTCCCTGCAGGAGGGCCGGGCCGGCCGCCCCAATCGCCGGATCTTCATCCAGACCGTCGCGGAGCCGCTCCAATGTTCCGGCGGCGAGAACGACATCGGTATTCATAAAAAGAATATGCTTTCCGCGGCAGGCGCGCCAACCCCGGTTGTTTGCGGCGCTGAAACCCGGATTGCCTTCATTCCGGATGATGCGCACCCAGGGATAGGCGGCCTCCGCCGCCTCCGGACTTCCGTCCGTCGAGCCGTTGTCGACGACGATGACTTCGACATCCATGTTCCGGGTCCGTTCGTGGACGGCATCCAGACAGACCTGAAGAAACAGCCCGCCGTTATAGTTCACCAGGATGATGGACAGAGCGGGTCCGGGCGTTTTATCAGGCAAGGACATCCTCCAGGATACGCTCGATTTCTTCGACCTGGGCCGCCAGACTTCGCTCGGCGGCCGTCCGTTCGGCGGCCCGGGCGGCGATCCGCCGCGCCTCGTCCGGATCATCCAGGATGCGGGACAGAGCGGCGGCCAGTCCGGCCGCCGTAGCGTCCTCGGACAAAAACCCCGTCTCTCCGGGGATGACGAATTCCTTCAAGCCTCCCTCGGGAACGGCCAGAACCGGAACGCCGGCCACCATGGCTTCGAGGGCCGCCCGGCCGAAGGATTCCACACGGGAGGGAACGACGAGAACATCCACAAGGCCGAAAAGATTCCGGAGATCGTTTCGAAATCCGGTGAAAACGACCCGGCCCCTCAGGGTTTCGGATGCGGCCGCCTTTTCGAGGCGGGCGGCGTAACGGCGGTCGGCCGGATCTCCGATAACGAGAATCTTAAGCCGCGGCTGGGAGGGCAACAGGCTTTCGACGGCCCGGAGAGCCTCCATCTGCCCTTTATCCGGATAGATCTTGCCGACGACGGCGACGATTTTGTCTTCGCTTTCAATCCCGAATTCGGCGCGCAGGGCGTCCCGATCTCCGGAAGGCCGGGCCGCGTCGATGCCGACGGGAACAAGCCGGACGGCCGGCACTCCTCCGAAAGCCCGGGCCGTCTCAAGCGAATTGACGGCGACGACGGCCGAAAGACGCCGGATCCGCCGGACAAGCCTCCGGCGGCCGAAAAGATAACGCAGGATGGGCCGCGGGCCGTCGAGCACCTCATGAACAAGCCAGACATGAGGGCGGTTCGTTTTTCGAGCGGCCAGGGCCCCCGCAAAAGAGGCCGCGGAATTGGAAAAAACAGCCGCCGCATTTTCTTCCCGGATCCAGGCGGCCAGGCGGCGCACGCCGGCTGCGTTCCAGACCCGGACCGGAAGCTGTTTCCAGACTTTTCCCCGCTCGGTTAGCCACCATTTCATGGGGATGACGCGGGCCGGGACTCCGGCCTCTCCGGCGGCCTGAACGAGGGGACCGGACCGGGGAACGGCGAGAAGCGGCCGGAAGCGGGAACGGTCGATTTTCCGGAGAGTTTCAAGAAGCATCCGCTCGGCGCCGTTCAGCTCGGCGGCGTGGGAAACAAAGAGGATCGTCTTCATCCGCCGCCCACGATCCGTTTGTAGAATGCGAGAGTGGCCGCGGCCGTCCGGTCCCAGGTCAACTCGGCCGCCCGGGCCCGGCCCGCCGCAATCCTGTCTCGCCGCAGAGTCTCGTCTTCATAGAGGCGGGAGACGGCCTCGGCCATGCCCTCGATGTCGGCGGGATCGAAATACAAGGGAGCGTCTCCGCCGACCTCGGGAAGGGCGCCGGCGGCGGAGACGGCCACAGGAAGCTCCGAAGCCATGGCTTCGGCCAGCGGCAGACCGAATCCCTCGAGAAAAGAGGGAACGACGAGCAACCGGGCCAAACGGTAAAGGATCCGAAGCTCGAGGTCTGAAACATATCCCGTGAAAATGACCCGGTCCTCGAGCCCCCGGCCGGCAATCATTTCCCGGACACGGCCCGAGTCTCCGCCCTCACGGCCGGCGATGACAAGCGGCGCCCGCAGCCCCCGGTCACGGATGATCCGCATGGCCTCGACGAGGCCGGGCAGGTTTTTCCGCGGTTCGACGGCCCCCACGAAAAGCACGAATTCCGAAGGCAGGCCGAGACGCTTTTGAGTTTGTTCGAGATCCTCCCGGGCCGGGGGAACCGAATAATCTCCGCCCACACCAAGCAGCGCGGCCTCGACCTTGTCCGCGTCCAACCCGAACCTGTCCAGGACGGCGGCGCGGGTGAATCGGGAAATGGTCAGGACCCCGTCGGCCGCCCGCAGGGATTTTTCCGCCTTGCGGACGAAAACCCGGCGGGCTTCGGTGTCGGCCTTTTCCGGCTCGTCCAGAAAAAACAGATCGCAGACGGTGACGACGGTTCGTCCCCGCGTCGGCAGAATGAGCGGCGTCGGCGAATGAGCCAGGTCCAGGCGGCCCCCGGCGAAAACATCGAGAGGCGGCCAGCCGAGTTCCTGCCACAGGAAATTCACGGCCCGGACGGGCAGGCGGCAATCTTTCAGGCGGACATTGGGAAGAGGCGGAACGGCGGAGGCGGGAAATCGGTCTTTCCAGGACGACGAAAAAAGAAAGTACTCGTGGCTCCTGTCGATCCTCGCCAGGCGGTCGACGAGGTTCCGGATATAGACACCGACCCCCGTCTCTTCTCGGAGGGAGGGTCTGACGTCCAGCCCGATGCGCATCTTCCGGTAATGTAGCCGCCCCCCCTGGAAAAGTCAAGAAACCTCTGATATATTGAATTTTGGAGGGACAGCATGAATCATAATAAAACTTTGGCCCGCCTCTTCAAAAGAATCGACGGCTTCCGCGACGAGATGATCGATTTACAGATCCGTCTGTGCGCCATCCCGGCCATCGATCCTTCAAGCGGGGGCGAAGGCGAAGCCCGGAAAGCCGAGTTTCTGGTGTCCCGGCTGAAAGATTTCGGTCTCGGCGACATCCAGGTCATCAAAGCGCCCGATCTTGACGCCCCGGACGGCTACCGGCCCAATGTTCTGGCCGTCGCCAAGGGCCGCAGTTCGGCCCGGACGACATGGGTCATGACCCACACCGATGTCGTGCCTCCTGGAGAGTTATCCCTCTGGCGGGGCGACCCGTTCAAAGCCTGGGTGGAAAAGGGCCGCATTTACGGGCGCGGCGTCGAGGACAACCAGCAGGAGATGGTCGCTTCGCTGTTTGCTCTCAAGGCCCTCCATGTGGAAAAGATCGTCCCGGCCACGGACATCGGGATCGCCCTGGCGGCCGACGAGGAAACGGGGAACAAGAAGGGCATCGATTATGTCCTGAAAAACACCCGCGCCTTCCGGAAAAAAGACCTCATCATCGTCCCCGATGCGGGAAACCCCCAGGGCACCATGATCGAGGTGGCCGAAAAGAGCATTCTCTGGCTGAAAATCAAAACACAGGGCAAACAGGCCCACGGCTCGACTCCGGAAAAGGGCATCAACAGCTTCCGGGCGGCGGCCTACCTCATCCGGGAGCTGGACAAGCTTTACAAGACCTACAGGAAATCCGATCCCCTCTTCGATCCGCCGATTTCGACTTTCGAACCGACCAAGAAAGATCCCAACGTCCCCAACATCAACACCATTCCCGGCGAGGATGTCTTTTACATGGACTGCCGCATCCTGCCTGGTTACAAAATCGACGCCGTACGGAAATCCGTTCGGGACATCGCCGCGGGAATCGCCAAGTCCTTTAAAGTGAAGATCTCCGTCGACGTCGTCCAGGCCGCGCCCGCGGCCCCGCCGACGCCGACCGACGCCCCGGTCGTTCTGGCGCTCAAGAAAGCCGTCAAGGCCGTCATGGGCAAAACGGCCAAGCCGGCCGGGATCGGCGGCGGCACCGTCGCGGCCTACTTCCGGAGAGCGGGATTCCATGCGGCCTGCTGGTCCAAGATCGACGAGACCGCCCACCAACCCAACGAATACTGCGTCATCGACAACATGGTCAACGGCAGCAAGGTCTACGCCCATGTCTTTCTGCAGGAGTGAGGCGGAGTCATGAACGGCGCCGAAGCCCTCATCGTTCTGACGACGGTTCCCGACCTGAAAACGGGCCGGACCATTGCGCGCGCGGTTGTGGAAAAGCGGCTGGCCGCCTGCGTCCACATCGCGCCGGCCGGCGCGTCGCTGTACTGGTGGGAGGGGAAGATCGCCGAGGAAGCCGAACACACGCTGATCATCAAGACGCGGCCGGATCTCTACGATGCGCTCGAGGCCGGCATCAGGGCCGTCCACCCTTACACCGTTCCGGAAATCCTCGCCGTCCCCGCGGTCAATGGGTCCCGTTCCTATCTCGACTGGATCCGCGACGAAACTCGGCCGGGATAGCCTTCACTTGGGCCCGCCGGGCCGCCTTGACGGTGTTGACGTGGACTTCCGCGACATCCTCGACTGAGGCGGCGTAGCCCCCGGCCAGAACGACGGCCGCGGGGATGCCGAGTTTCCGGGCGCTCTCCAGGACGATCCGGTCCCTTTCCATGAGCCCTTCGACGGTCAGACGCAACCCTCCGAGCTGGTCCCTCTCATAGGGATCGGCGCCGGCCAGGTAAAAGACAAAATCGGGTTCGAATTCCCGGAACAGGCGAGGAAAATGGGACCGGAGCCGCCCGAGATATTCCTCATCTCCGTCCCCCGACCACATCTCGACATCGAGGGAACCGGCCGGCTTCTCGGCGGGATAAATGTCCATCTGGTGAATGGAAAACGTAAAAACATCGTCCGTCCGGACGAAAACGGCTGCCGTGCCGTTTCCCTGATGGAGATCGCAGTCGACGATCATGGCCTTCCGGATCAGGTTCTCGGAACGGAGTTTTTCGACGGCCACGGCCACGTCGTTGAACAGGCAGAATCCCTCGCCGTGATCCGGGAAGGCATGGTGAAACCCACCTCCGATGTGAATCGCGCAGCCGTCCTCGAGAGCCAGGCGGGCGGTCAGGATCGTCCCGCCGACCTGGAGACGGAAAAAGCGGACGAGATCCGCGGAAAACGGCAGTTCGAGCACCCCCAATTCGTAGGCCGACAACGTTCCGTCCGCGATTTTCTTCAAGTAGCGGGGGGTGTGGACGAGCCGGAGGTCGTCATCCGAGGCGGGCTCGGGCTCAATAAAGACATTGCGGCCGGCCCCCATGGCCATGAGGCGCTCCATGATGATCCGGTACTTCCGGACGGGGAAGACATGCTTCCCGATATCGATCATCCAGTAGTCTTTGCAGTAAACGATCTTGAAGGGGAAGCGCCGGCCGGCGAACACGCGCATGAAGCTCAGGAAGCCGTTCATGAAGGATCAACCATACCAGAAAACGCCCGCCCGGTAAACCGGCGAGGCCCACGAAGATATTTAGGGTTTTTCACGCCGTTCATTCGCAGTCCCGGAAGGCGCCTGCGGAACTCGCACACAGGATCAAGACCTGCAAGCGATCCGACGCGTCCATAGACTTATCCGATTGACGAATCTTGCTCAGACATCCTCGGCGCCCAACATTCGGGTTCCCTTCCGGAACAGCTCATGAAGGCTAATCCCATGGTCGCCGCGGACCTCCCCGGCCGCTCCCTTTATCCGGGAACATCATGCCGAAATCCGACAGCCGGAGATTTCAGCGGCGTTTGCGTGAGGCTTTCGTCTTCGCGGTTTTCTTTGCGGCCGGTTTTCCGGACTTGACCTTTTTCTTCGGTGCGGCGGCTTTTTCGGCCGCGGCGTCGCGCAGGGCGACCTGGGCGGCGGCCAGCCGGGCGATCGGAATCTGGAAGGCCGAGCAGCTCACGTAGTCGAGACCGATTTCGTGGCAGAAGACGATGGAGCGCGGATCGCCGCCGTGGACGCCGCAGATGCCGATCTTGAGTTTCGGGCGGACGGACCGGCCCTTCTCGACCGCGATCTTCATGAGCAGCCCGACGCCGTTTTGGTCGATGGTTTCGAATGGGTCGTTGTTCCAGATGCCCTTCTCCAGATAATAGTTGAGGAACTTGCCGCCGTCGTCGCGGGAGACGCCGTATGTCGTCTGGGTCAGATCGTTCGTCCCGAACGAGAAAAACTCGGCTTCCTCGGCGACTTCATCGGCCGTCAGGGCGCCTCGCGGGATCTCGATCATCGTTCCCACCAGGTAGGGAACCTTGACGCCGTATTTTTTCATGACGTCGCGGGCCGTGCGGACAATGATGGCCTTCTGGTCGGCCAACTCCCGGACCGATCCCACGAGAGGCACCATGATTTCCGGGAAAACCTTTTCGCCTTCCTTGGCCAGCTCGCAGGCCGCTTCGAAAATGGCCTGAGCCTGCATCTCGGTGATTTCCGGATAGGTGATGCCGAGACGGCAGCCGCGGTGGCCGAGCATGGGGTTGAATTCCGAGAGCGATTTGACGCGCTCGAGCAGGGTCTCAACTTCGGCGATTTTCGCGGGGTCGCCGTTCTTGGCCTTGAGCACGGCCACTTCAACCATGAGGTCTTCGCGGTTGGGAAGGAATTCATGAAGCGGCGGATCGATCGTCCGGATGGTCACCGGGTTGCCGTGCATTTCCTTGAAGAATTCGTAGAAATCCTTTTTCTGGAAGGGTTCAAGTTTGGCGAGCGCCGCGCGCCGCGCCTCTTCGGTTTCGGCCAAGATCATCTCCCGCACGATGGGCAGGCGGTCGGGCCCGAAGAACATGTGTTCCGTCCGGGCCAGGCCGATCCCCTGGGCGCCAAAGGCGAAGGCCGTCCGGGTTTCCTCGGGCGCATCGGCGTTGGCTCTCACTTTGAGACGGCGGACCTTGTCGGCCCAGGACAGCAGCTTGTGAAAATCCTGATACATCGGAGACGTCTCGGGTTTTTTTTCGCCGCGGACGACTTGGATGATTTCGGAAGGCTGGGTTTTGATGCCGCCCAGACGGACCTCTCCGGTCGAACCGTCGATGGAGATCCAGTCGCCTTCCTTGACGGTCAGCTTCCCGACCATGAGCTGTTTTTTCTCCTCATGAACCTTGGCGGCGCCGCAGCCGACGACGGCCGGTTTGCCCATCTGGCGGCCGACCACGGCGGCGTGAGAGGTCATCCCTCCTGTGGAGGTCAGGATGCCCTGCGCCGCACTCATGCCGTGGATGTCGTCGGGCGAGGTTTCGTCGCGGATGAGAATGGTCTTTTTCCCCTGGTTTTTCCAGGCGCAGGCGTCGTCGGCCGTGAAAACGGCCTGTCCCGAAGCCGCGCCGGGGGATGCGGCCAGCCCCACGGCGATCACTTCGTGGCGGGCCTTTTCGGTCGAATCGAAGACGGGATGGAGGAGCTGGTTCAGGGCTTCAGGCTCGACTTTCAGCAGGGCTTCGTTGCGGCTGATAAGCTTTTCGGAAACGAGGTCGACGGCGATCTTGACGGCGGCCATGCCCGTCCGCTTGCCGTTACGGGTCTGGAGCATATAGAGCCGGCCTTCCTGGATGGTGAATTCGAAATCCTGGATGTCGCCGTAGTGCTTTTCCAGCCGCCGGGTTGTGGCCATGAGTTCCTTGTAGGCGGCGGGCAGATCCTTTTCCAGATGGGCGAGCGGAGTGGGTGTCCGGGTTCCGGCCACGACATCCTCGCCCTGGGCGTTGAGAAGGTATTCGCCGTAGACTTCTTTGACGCCCGTGGCCGGATTCCGGGTGAAACCGACGCCCGTAGCCGAGGTGTCTCCGTAGTTGCCGAAGACCATCTGCTGGACATTGACGGCCGTTCCCAGATCTTCGGGGATATGATACTGCCTGCGGTAGGTGACCGCCCGGGGATTGTTCCAGGAGCGGAAAACCGCGGCCGAGGCCAGCTTGAGTTGTGCGGCAACATTCTGCGGAAAGTCCTTTCCCGTGTCCCGCTTCACCAGGGCCTTGTAGGCCTCGATCAGGCCGGCCAGGACCTCCTCGGACAGCTCGGTGTCGGCCTGAAGGCCGAGTTTCTGCTTCGTTTCGCGGAGAATCTCCTCGAACTTCTTCTTCGGAACGTCCAGCACGACATCGCCGAACATATGAATGAGCCGCCGATAGCAGTCCAGGGCGAACCGCCGGTTGCCGCTCTTTCGGGTCAGGCCCTCGAGCGTCTTGTCGTTCAGGCCGAGGTTGAGGACGGTGTCCATCATCCCGGGCATGGAGAATTTCGAGCCCGATCGGACGGAAACCAGAAGCGGATTGCCCGGATCGCCGAACTTCTGTCCGGAAACGCGCTCGAGCTTGGCCAGCGCCGCGGCAATCTGTTTGTCGGCGTCGGCCGGAATGCGACCGCCGGCTTTGTTGAAGAGCAGGCAGACTTCGGTCGAAATCGTAAACCCCGGGGGAACGGGCAGCCCGATTCCGGCCATTTCAGCCAGGTTGGCGCCTTTGCCGCCAAGCGTATCCTTCATGTTCTTGTCGCCCTCGGCGCGTCCGGCGCCGAAAAAGTACACATACTTCTTTGCCATGACTCGAACTCCTCTGATGGGAAAAATATCAGACAAACTGTCCTAGAGACTATACATGGAAACGGGACGGATTTCAAGCCGCAGAGCTGCGGCCGGGCGTTTTTCGCGGGGCAAGAAGGATGTTCAGCGACATGAACAGCAGGACAAGATCCTGGACGACGAGCTTCCAGTCGGCCTGCCCGCTGAGCGCGCCGAAACAGCCGCAGTCAACGTCGAGACCCCTGGCGACCGTCGCGATGACCAGGCCGATGAATCCGGCCAGCATGACCGAAATGAGGAGGGCGGAGGCCCGCCGGAGCCAGCCGAGGATGAGAAACGCGCCGCAGACGATTTCCAGCCAGGGTAGAAACAGGGCCGTCAACAAGGCGAGTTCGGGACCGACAACCCGGAAGTTCAGGATGTCCTGGGCGAACCGCTGGGCATCGGCGGCCTTGAGCACGCCGGCATAGACGAAGGCGCCGCCAACGATCAACCGGAAGACGAAGAGGACTTTGCGGTTTCCGATCACAGCCCCTCCTCGACGGGAAGCCCGGCCGCCAGCCAGGCCTCCCAGCCGCCGAGAAAGACGCGGAGGTCGCGGAAACCCCGGATGTGGAGCAGCCGGGCCGCGGTCAGGCTCGAAAGGCAGGTCCCGCCCTCGCAGTAAATGACCAGCGTCTGTTCAGGAGGCCAGTCGAGTTCGACGGCGGCGATTTCGACGACCGGAATGTTCCGGGCGCCGGGGATGCGGCCCTCAAGGAATTCCTCCTCCGAGCGGCTGTCGATGAAAACGGCGGCGGCGGTCGCGAAAAGGTGCTCGGCTTCCTCGATCGTGATCTGCCGGATGCCGGGATCGTCCGACCGGGTGACCAGCCCGCCGCGGAATTCCCCCCGGACGAGTTTCTGCAGCATGGAGAAGCGGGCCGCCGTTCCGGCGACAAGAGCGAGGGCGATCAGGAAAGCCGCCTGCCCGAGCACCCTCTTCGTCATCCGTCACCCCTTTCTAGGCCCATCCCATTCACGAGTCGAGACGGCTGCAGATGCAAGGCGCGCAGGGTGAAGCTGTACTCCTGGTACTGCGAACCCTGCGCAACACAGCAGATGCGGTCGGATCGGCTTGCCCGAAGGGTAAAAATGCCGTTTTCTTTACGTCGGAATCCGGGAACACAATCGGAAAAGCGGCTTTCCGAAAGTCTATCGGATACCGTAGGACTTAGGTGGCACATCGGCATTTTTATGAATGGGGATGGGCCTCGGCGTAGGCGGCCAGTCCGGCCTTGAGGATTTCGCCCGCCTCGCGCAGGTCCTCTTCTTTAAGGACGTAGGCGATTCTCACTTCGTCGATGCCGCGGCCCGGCGTGCTGTAAAAGCCGGGTCCCGGTGCGACCATCACGGTCTTGCCGTTCAGGGAAAAATCGGTCAGCATCCACTGGACGAAATGCTCGGCATCGCGGACGGGAAGCCGGGCGATGAAATAGAAGGCGCCCTGGGGGCTGCCGATGACGATGCCGGGCACATCCTTGAGCCCCTCGTAGAGGATGTCGCGCCGTTTCCGGTATTCGGCCTGGACGGGCGCGAAGTAGTCCATGCCCATATTGTAGGCGGCCAGGGCGGCGACCTGTTCGACCGTGGGCGGGCAAAGCCGGGCCTGTCCGAATCTGAGAGCGGCCTGATAGACTTCGGGATTGGGGACAATGAGCGCGCCGATCCGGGCGCCGCAGCAGGAATACCGCTTGGAGATACTGTCGACGACAAGGACGCGGTCGCGGACCTCGGGAAACTCCAGGACGCTCGTGTGTTTCAGTCCGTCGTAGACGAACTCCTTGTAGACTTCGTCGCCGATGAGAAAGAGGTCGTGTTTGACGACGAGATCGACGACACCCTGGATTTCCTCCCGGGTGTAGACCGTGCCGGTGGGATTGTTCGGCGAGCAGAGCAGAACGGCCCGCGTCCGGGGTGTGATGCGGGCTTCGATTTCGGCGACGGGAGGAAGACGGAAGCCGTCTTCGACATGGAGAGGGATGGGCACGATCCGGACACCGGCAAAGGACGCATAGCCGTTGTAGTTCGTGTAGAAGGGCTCGGGAATGAGGATCTCCTCGCCGTGTTCGGCGACGATGGAAAAGGCAAAATGAATGGCCTCCGATCCTCCGGTTGTGATCATGACGTCGTCGGCTGCGACGGACAGGCCGTAGAATCCGTAATAACGGGCGATGGCCTCCCGGAGTTCAAGAAATCCCTGGGAAGGGCCGTAGCCGATGACGGGTTCGTCGTAGGCGCGGAAGGCGTCCAGGACCGGCCGCGGCGTCGGAACATCGGGATCGCCGATGTTCAGTTGAAAGACATGAAGCCCTTTGGCCCGGGCCTCGTCGGCAAACGGCTTGAGTTTGCGGATGGGAGAGGCCTGAATGTCGCGGGCTCTTGCTGAGATCGGCATGATGGCATCCTCCTGGCCCGGATGAATTGCGGGTCGTCCGACAGAAAGGAATTATAGGCGATCCCGGACGGAATTGGCAAGCCGCATTCCCAACCCGGCATTCGGTTGCGCCGCGGGGCGGCTTCTGGTATCTTTTCGCTATGATCGCGCGCGTCGCATCCGTCGAACGGCACGGCGTCTATATCCGGATGTCCGTCGAGGCGCCTGAGATCGCCCGCGCGGCGCAACCGGGGCAGTTCGCCATGCTCCGGGTCGCGGACACCTCGTCCACCGATCCCCTCCTCCGCCGCCCGCTGAGCCTCCATGACCGGAACGCCTCGGAGGTGGAGTTTTTTTTCAGCGTCGCCGGCCGGGGAACGGACATTCTGGCCGGGAAAAAGCCCGGAGACCGCCTGGACGTTCTGGGCCCTCTCGGCCGGGGCTTCGCCCTCGACGAAAACATGACGGGCCGGACCGCCTGTTGCGTCGGCGGCGGCCGGGGCATCGCTCCCCTCTATTTTCTGGCCCGGGAACTCAAGGCCCGGGGCGCCTCGGTGCATATTCTTTACGGCGGCCGGAGCGCGGCCGACGTCCCCCTAAGGGAAAAATTCGAAGCGGCCGGGTATCAAACCTTCGTCTCGACCGACGACGGATCGTTCGGTTTTCACGGACTTGTGACGGATCTCTTCGAGAAGCAGGCCGCCGCCGAACGACCCGACCGTCTTTACGCCTGCGGCCCCGACGCCATGATGAAGACCCTGGCCGCATCGGCCGCCCGGCTCGGCATTCCGGCCTGGTTTTCGCTGGAGTCCGTCATGGGCTGCGGGTTCGGGGCCTGCTGGGGCTGCGTCCACCGCATCCTCCGGGACGGGACGCCGGAGTGGGTCAAAGTCTGCGAGGACGGGCCGGTTTTCGCCGGACCGGACATTGTCTGGGAGACGGGGCCTTGAGCGTGGATCTTTCCGCGGATCTCGGATTTCTGCGCCTCAAGAATCCCGTGATCGCCGCATCCGGGACCTTCGGCTACGGCCCGGAATTCGAGCCCTTCATCAATCTCGAAAAACTCGGCGGCTTCGTGGTCAAGGGCCTCTATTTCGATCCGAGACCCGGCAATCCTCCGCCGCGTCTCGTCGAGACGCCGAGCGGCCTCATCAACGCCATCGGCCTTCAGGGGATCGGAGTCCGGGCCTTCGCCGAGAAGATCCTGCCCCGGCTCCGCGATCTTGACACGGCCGTGATCGCCAACGTCTGCGGCGCCGACGACGAAGAATATGTCGCCGTGGCCGAATTCCTGAGCCGGGAAAAAGGACTGGCCGCGCTCGAACTCAACATCTCCTGCCCCAATATCCGCAAGGAGGGCGCCTGTCCCGCGTTTTCGCCCGACGCGACGCGCCGCCTGGTCGCCCGGGTCAAGGCGGCGACCCCCCTGCCCCTCATCACCAAGCTTTCGCCCAACGTCACCGATATCGCCTCTGTGGCCCTGGCCGCCGAGGACGGCGGAACGGACGCCGTCTCGCTCATCAACACACTCCTGGCCATGGCGATCGACGTCGAGACGCGGCGGCCGAAACTGGCCAATGTCTACGGCGGGCTGAGCGGGCCGGCCGTCCGGCCGGTCGCCCTGCGCATGGTTCACCAGGCGGCCTCGCGGCTCCGCGTTCCGGTGATCGGGATGGGCGGCATCATGACCGGGCGGGACGCCGTCGAGTTCATAATCGCCGGGGCCCGGGCGGTTCAGGTCGGCACGGCCAATTTTGTCGATCCGGCTGCCGCGGTCCGCATCGCCGCCGAAATCGAAAGCTTCTGCCGGGAGCGTAACATTCCCCGGGCGGCGGACCTCGTCGGAACGCTCCGGTCATCCTAATCAGATGTCTCGTTTTTTTGAATTTCCGGGATCGTGAATTGAGAGGAGACATTGCGCCATGACTGAAAACGACGCCGCCGGACGCATCATCATCGCCCTCGACGCCAAATCGGGACGGGAAGGCCTGGAGATGGCGGGACGTCTCGACGCGGCCCGCATCTTCAAGGTCGGACTCGAACTGTTCACGGCCGAAGGGCCGGGATTTCTCGAAAACCTCCGGGGCTCCGGGAAGGAGATTTTTCTCGACCTGAAGCTTCATGACATTCCCAACACCGTGGCAGGGGCCGTCCGTTCGGGAGCGCGTCACGGCGTTCGGATGATGACTCTTCACACCGCGGGAGGATCGGCCATGATGGCGGCGGCGGCCGCGGCCGCCCGGGAGGCGTCGGAACTTGAAGGAACCGTGCGGCCTCTTCTTCTCGGCGTCACTATTCTCACCAGCCTCAAGGAGGACGACCTGGCCGAAATCGGGATGAATGCGTCCGTCGAGGATCAGGTGCTTCGTCTGGCCGGCCTGGCCCGCGCGGCGGGTCTCGACGGTGTCGTCTGCTCGCCCCGGGAAATCGAGGCGGTGCGCCGCGAATCCGGGCCGGACTTTCTCATCGTCACGCCCGGAATCCGTCCGGCCGGCGCGGACGTCCAGGATCAGAAGAGGATCATGACGCCGGAAAAAGCCGTCGCGCTGGGGGCGGATTACCTCGTGATCGGCCGCCCGATTACGGCCGCACCCTATCCGGCGGAAGCTCTCCGGAATATCGCCGCGGCTATCCGCCCGAAATAAAAATCCTTAGAGGGTTCGGAAGGCGCCGCCGACGGCGAAGAAGGCGCCCAGGATCAATCCGAAGACCGCGGTCAGGACGATGGCCACGACCAGACTGACCACGAAGTAGCCGACAACCTTGTCTTTGGGTGTCTCCATCAGCGGCGTGGAAAAACCGAGATAGAGGACATACAGACCGTAGAGGCTACCCAGGGCGGCCAGAATGCCGAGGAAGGGCACGATGTACAGGGCTCCGGCCACCCAGCCGGGCGTCATGCTGAACACGGCCAGTTTCATGGCGGAAAGCTGGTTTTTCTGGGAGGCGAAATTGGGCGCCAGAGCGTCGATGATCAGGCCCAGAATATAGACCGTCGCCAGAGCGGCGATATACATGAAAACGGCATAAATCAGGGCCGTACCGATATTCCAGCGATACCAGCCGTAGAAGGGGAGCCGCCGTCCGATCAGGGCGTTGCCGATGAATTGGGCCACGGCCGGGATGGCGGCCAGGATCAGGGCATAGGACATGAAGAGGTCCTTGACCGTTGTCGTCTCGGCCTTTATTTTGACCCACTCTTCCTTGGGTTTCAGAATGATGGCCTGAACTCTTGCTACGAGATCCATGTGAATCCTCCTTCGCGGATTGATATCGAAGTCAACCCATGATATCGCTTATGATTTTTTCTGTCAAGATTTCCGGGAGGAGGATTGTGGAGGCGCGGGTCGGATTCGAACCGACGAATCGAGGTTTTGCAGACCTCTCCCTTAGCCACTTGGGTACCGCGCCCGAAAATTCATGATCGGGAGTTGGAGCGGGCGATGGGACTTGAACCCACGACCTTCTGCATGGCAAGCAGACGTTCTACCACTGAACTACACCCGCGCAGCTTTCTTTCATGCCGCTTTGAGTTCCGCAGTTTACGCTATCAAAAACGTCCGCCCCTGTCAAGAAAGAGGCGAGGATTTGGCCTGAACGAGATCGCCCATGTGAACGGCGTCCCGGCTGGACAGGACCTTGATCGTGGCCGAGCGGGCCCCGGCGTCGATGACGACAACGTTTCCGACGGCCTCCCGGGGCTTCCCGGCTCCGGTTTCGCGAAAAACCGTCATCTGGATTCCCGGTTCCACGCCCGCGTCCCTCCCGACATCGATGAGGGCCCAGCTTCCGTCCCTGATGATGTTCAAGTCGTCGATCGTAAAGACAATCCGTCCCGAGGCGCCCGCGGCATCGTCCGCGTGGGCGTCGAAACCCAGGTTGCGGCCGATGACGGTCTCTCTCTCGACAAATGGAACAATATAGCCGCCCACGCTCATGGGAAAACAGGTTTTTTCCGCGCGGACCAGGCTGGTCTTTTCATCCACCAGAATCACCCGGGCCCGTCCTCTTCTGTACATCAGAGGGCCCAGCCCCTGGATTTCCGGCCCGGCTTCAAGGACCTGGAAAACTTGGCCGACCACGACCCCCGAGGCCTGCCCCCCATCAATGGTCATGATGTCGGCATCGCTGAACAGAGATTTCTCTTCGCCGCGCTCGGCGCCGATGATCCGGATATCGGGGAGAGCCTCTTCGAGAACAAAGAAGGAGCAATAGAGGTCGGTCTCCATGATCAAAGGATAGTCGTCCTGGTAGATCCGGGCCTTTTGGATCTGCCCGAAGGCCAGGGCCGCGGCCAAAAGGCCGAACATCACCGCGCCCGCGCGCAACATTTTTCTTTTTGAATACGACGATTGTTGTGTCATTGGTTCACCTCTTGCTTTTCCGGCGGTGCCACTGAGTTCATTATATCCAAGCAAAATCCATACTGTCAACGATTTCCGGAACTTGTTAGACAGGTGGGGACGAATGGGTTAAAATAGCCGGGAAACATCATGGCAAAAAAAATCGTCGTTGGCCTTCTCTTCGGCGGCCGGTCGGCCGAACACGACGTCTCTCTGGTTTCGGCGGCGGCCGTCGCCTCAAACCTGGACCGGAAAAAATACAACGTGGTTTCGATCTACGTCACGCGAAACGGCGGCTGGACACTCGTCGATTCCCCCGAGGCCGCGGCCCGAAATCCCGATCGGAGCAAAGGCCTGTCGTTTCTGCCCTGGACCGGAGGGCCGCGCCCGAAAGTTCCGGGGATCGACATCTATTTTCCCGTTCTCCACGGTCCCTTCGGCGAAGACGGAACCATCCAGGGGTTGTTCGAAATGGCCGGGGCGCCCTATGTCGGAGCCGGGGTTCCGGCCTCGGCCGCCGGCATGGACAAAGCCGTATCCAAAACGCTGTTCCGCGCAAGAGGCCTGCCCGTCGTCCGCCATCTCGTTATCCTCGAAGACGAATGGACGGACGACCGGACGGGCGTTCTGAATCAAATCCGCGAAACATTCGACCCGCCCCTGTTCGTCAAGCCCGCCAATTTGGGATCGAGCGTCGGCATCACCAAGGTCAAACGCTCCGACCGGACGGCCCGGGCCGTCGAGACCGCCTTCCGTTACGACCGCAAGATTTTGGTGGAAGAGGGCATCGCCGGGCGGGAGATCGAATGCAGTGTCCTGGGACACCGGGAGATCCGGGCGTCTCTTCCGGGCGAGGTCATCCCTTACCGGGAGTTCTACGATTACCGCGACAAGTACATCGACGGGAAAACGCGATTCGCCGTCCCGGCCGACCTGACTCCCGCCGTCTCGCGGCGGATCCGGAGCCTGGCCGTCGAGGCCTTCCGGGCCGTCGACGGATCCGGTATGGCCCGCGTGGATTTTTTCCTGGAGACCGCAACGGGTAAAATTTTCGTCAACGAACTCAATACCATCCCGGGATTCACGGCCATCAGCATGTATCCCAAGCTCTGGGAAGTGAGCGGCCTTTCGTTCCCCCGGCTTCTCGACGCCCTGATCGGCCTGGGCTTCGAGCGGCACCGGGGCCGGAAAAGCTGCCTGGAGAGAACCGGAGGATGAGAATCCTCGGCATCGATCACGGCGACCGCCACATCGGCCTGGCCGTGAGCGACCCGCTGGGATTGACCGCCCAGCCTCTCGGCACCTTCGATATCCGGGCCGACGACCGGGAAAACCGGCGGTTTTTCCGCGATCTCGCCGCCAAATGGGATATCAAGCGGATCGTCCTCGGTTATCCCCTGCGCATGGACGGGAGCGCGGGAACCCGGGCCGCGAAAACGGAGACCTTCGCCGCCTGGCTGCGCGAGACCCTGGAGCTCCCGGTCGATCTCTGGGATGAGCGCTTGACGACCCGGGAAGCCCTTCATCTGCTGGCCGACCGAAAGCTCAAGGGAAAGACAAAAAAGGACGTCGAGGACGAAGTCTCGGCCGTCATCATTCTCGCCGCCTACCTGGAAAGCCGGCGGTCCGATAACCATGATTCTCCGGATTCTTAAAGGATTTCTGACGGCGGCCCTGATGGGAATCCTGGGTTTTTCGGCCTGGATCGTTCCCGGGCTCTACCGTCCCGTCGCCGGGCCGGGCGACCCGCCGGTTTTATTCGAAGCCGGACGCGGGTCGAGCGCCGCTCTCCTCGGCCGCGAACTTCAGGACCGGGGGATGATCCACGACCGCCGGGTTTTCCTCGCCGCCTACCGCCTTTTTTTTCATCCCGAAACGCTCAAAGCCGGCGATTACGGTCTGTCCTTTCCCCTGACGACAAAAGACGTCCTGATCGATTTTTCGCAGGGCCGGCTTCTGCTGCAGACCTTGACCATTCCGGAAGGGCTGATCATCGAGGAGACGGCCGAAGCCGTGATCGCCCAGGGATTTCTCCAGGCCTCCGATTTCGCCGAAGCCGCCCAAAACCCGGATCTCATCTCCGCCGTCGATCCCCAGGCCTTCGACATGGAGGGCTATCTTTTTCCCGACACCTATCATCTCTCGCGGAAAGCGACATCCCGGGCCATCCTGCGCATGATGACCGGCCAGTTCCTCCGGGTTTTCAACGACGACTGGCGACAACGGGCGGACGAGATCGGGATGTCGGTCCGGGACGTCGTCATTCTGGCCTCGCTTATCGAAAAGGAGACCTCCCTCGAAAGGGAGCGGGACGTCGTCGCCTCGGTCTTTCACAACCGCCTGCGCATCGGCATGAAACTGGACTGCGACCCGACCATCATCTTCGCCCTGAAAAAAGAAGGGCGGTTCACGGGCCGCCTCCGGACACGCGACATGCGCGACCCAACCCCCTATAATACCTACGTCCACCGCGGACTGCCGCCCGGACCCATCTGCAGTCCGGGCCGAAACTCTCTCTACGCCGCCCTTTATCCGGCCGAAACCGAATACTTCTTTTTCGTTTCGCGAAACGACGGCAGCCACCATTTCAGCCGGACCTATCGGGAACACCTGGCCGCCGTTCGGAAATACCAGTTGAAAAAATAGCGTTTTCTGATATATTGATTTTCGGACCGGAAGAAACAGTAAATGAATTTTACACTTCCGGGCCGACGGGCCCCCGGAAATCGGCCCGCCCGCCTTGTCGAAATGGCATGGATATTGCATTAACAATGCGGGACATACATTTTTCATGATCGAGGAGGATAAATGAAAATCCAAAGAACCGTCGCTCTTGTTCTTGTTCTCGCGGTGGCCCTGGTTCTTTCCCCCGCCGTGGGACACGCCCAGAAAAAGGCAAAGAAGAAAGAGGCCGAAGCTCCGCAGGAAAAAATCTTCATCCCCAAACCGGTCCAAGCCGTCATCGAGGAGGGGCTGGAGTCGCGCGAAGGCCGCCGCGATATCGCCATTGACGCCTTCCAGTATTACGTTTTCCCAGCCCGGGAAAACCTGCATACGGTCGTTCTGTTCAAGGCCAAAAACGGCGAGCTCGGATTCATTCCGGCCGAGGGCCCTGAGGGCACTCTCGAAGCCCGTTTCAACGTCTTTCTGCAGTTCCGCCAAATGGACAACGGCCGTCCCGGCGAAGTGGCCCGGGAAGTCTTTATCCCCGCCGTTTTTCAGGAAAATGCCGAGACCTTCGATCCCGAAACGGAAGCCTGGTACAGCGCCGGCTATCCCCTTCCCCCGGGCGACTACCTGCTGGGCCTGGCCGTGACTTCGCTCGACCTGGAAAGAATCGGCATCGATTACATGGAAATCACCCTGCCCAATCCCGCCATTCAGAACGCCCTCGATACGACGCCCATTCTTTTCGTCGGAACCATGGAGCAGATGCCGGCCGTCGAAATGCGGGCCGAACTCCACAAGGAATACTTCACCTACTCCGTGCTCAAGATGACTCCCAATGTCGAGCGCGTGATCGCCCCCGGCCAGGACGTCGAGATCTTTTTCTTCATTTTCGGCGCCCGCCCGGTCGACCAGCAGAAAGTCAACCTCGAAATCGGCTACGAAGTGATGAAGGGCGAGGAAACCCAGATCCGCTGGGAAGCTCAGTCCTACGAGATCCCCCTGATCAGCCAGCCCCTGCCCATGAAACAGACCGTCATCATTACGGATGAATCCGGTGAACGCACCGAACAGAGAAATCTCGAACCCGGATCCTACACTCTCGTCTTGACCATCAAGGACACCTTGGCCGGAAATACCCTCGAGAAAACCATCCCCTTCGAAGTCAAGGAATAACCGAACGGCGGCCGCCCGTCGGCCGAACACAAAACATCCGGGAACCGGGCCTTCGGGCCCGGTTCCTTTTTTTTTTCCTCATGGTCTCAGTCACGGGGGTCTGCCGGGGTCGATCGAAGCGACCTGGAGGGTTTAGCCTTCATGAGCTGTTCCGGGAGGGAACCCGAATTTTGGGCGCCGAGGATGTCTGAGCATGATCGATATGTCGAAAGAGAGATGGGATGTGACGGGCATTCTTCAGAGGGGCGATAAAGTGTGCGAGTTCCGCAGGCGCCTTCCGGGACAGCGAATGAACGGCGTGAAAAACCCGATCGGGAGCGAGAGCGATCCCGGCAGATCTCCGCGCCTGAGACGGCTTACTTTTCGAGGGCGGTGAGGGCGGCCTTGATTTCGGGCTGTTCGGGATTGAGCTTGAGCGACGCCCGGAAGGTTTCGACGGCCCGGGTCGTCTCCCCTGTCTGTCGATAACACGTTCCCAGGGCGTTCAGCAGGCGGATGTCGCTGTTGTAGATCTTGTTGCCCTCGAGAAAACTTTCGATGGCCGCCTCATACCGGGCCTTGGCCATCAGGGCCGATCCCCTCAGCAGAAAATAGTCGAATTGGAAACGCTCGTCGTCCTTGAGTCCCTCGATAACCTCCAGAGCTTTGTCGACGTCGCCCCTCCTGACGAGAAAATCGGCGAAGAGGGCGGCGCCTTCTCCATACCCCGGATTGAAACCGTGGGCCCGGAGATAATGATCCCGGGCTTTCTGGACGTCGTTCATCCTGTCATACTGCTGGGCCAGCATGTAATAGTAAAGGAACTGGTTGGCGAAGGGAAAAGCGCGGGCGTGGACGATCGGGTGCGGCACGATTCTCTGGGGGGAGACGACAAACCGTGTCTTCTGCTCGTCGATGACGGTCCCTCCATCCCCGATCAGAGTGATGTCCGCTTCGTAATAGTCGGGCGCGAGATCGGCGGCTGGAATGGTGTGGCTGAGCGGAAGAATCCGGCTGAAAATCTGGCCGCCCAGCCGGATGAGGTAGGATTTTCGGATCGGGTTTTCGGCCTGGAGGCCGCGGACCGCAATGCGGATTTCTCCTCCGCTTCTCAGCGCCTCGGTCAGGTTCTTGACGGTGAACAGGAAGTGGACGTCCTCCGAAGAGCCGAAGGTCCGCTTGGGGTCAAGAACGGCCTTTCCGGTTCCCAGCTTGAACGGCGCATGGACGTCCCGGGGATAGGATTCCATCCTGTAGCCGACCAGCGGCTCCGAAAGCCGGGGCGGGCCCCCCGCGGCGGGAATCTCGATGTCCCTCTCCATCAGGCTGAATTCCTTGCCCACGGAGTTCTGGAGAAGCGCGATGAGCTTGAATTGTCCTTCAGCCGCCGGGAACACATCCTCGATAGCCAGGCCGTTGGCCTGGATCCGGTCGACGTCGCGTTCCGGGAAATAGAGAGGAAAATCGCGGTTGTACTGGAAGATGACGTCATCGCCGACCCGCAGGCTGACATCGAGCCGGAAGGCGCAGTAATACTGGCTCGTCGGATCGTAGTAGTCGACATGAACCGTCTTGGGGACGATGGAGAAATGGACGAAATGCAGGCCCGTTCCCGGGTCCTGGAGAATTGAAACGTTGGAGTCGCTTTCGACGAAGTTGGTCATGTACTCCGTCGACACCATGCCCTTGTAGTCGAGGAAATGAGTGGCGTAGGAGGGATTGACGTCCTTCTTGGGCGATTCGATGATCTCGGCCAGGACAATGACGTTTCGCGGCGAGGGGCTGAAGTCGTAGTTGTACTCGCCGGGCACCCGGGAGATCGCGTACTCGGCGATCATCGGCGAAAACTGTCGCAGTTTTTCATAGAGAGCGAGGTAATCGAAGGGATCCTCGATTTCCCTCTTGTCGACGATGAGGGCCGTCGGGCCGTCCGAGACCGGGTCATAAAGCCGGTATTCGCCGATGCCGCCTCTCTGAAAAAAGAGAAGGACGAACTGGGACGGCAGGCCCTTTCTGGGATCTCCATAATAAGACCAAGCCTGGGCGGGAACGGTCCAGGACGTATCGAAGCGTTCGATGCTGGACGGCTCGCCGAGAATCATGTAGAAGCGGCCCATGTCGGTCTGCCAGCCCTCGCGGGTCGTGGCGCGGCCGTAGAACTTGTTGACGTGGGCGAATCGCTTGATGATCTCGTCCTTGTATTCGTTTTCCGGTGTTCCCGGTGTCGGGTCGCGCTGTTTCCAGAAGGTGTCGATAAAAATGTCGCGGTCCCGGTCCGACTGCAGCTTCAGGAAAACGTCGCGTTCGACGGGAAGGATGATGTAGGCGACGAGCTTCAGCCACTCCTGATATTTCGGATGAAGATCCCTCTCGTCGATTTTCTGTCCGGGGACAAGAAGCGCCGGCAGACAAATGAGAAGAAGAAACACCGTAGTCAAAAAACGTCGTTTCATGTTGACATGCCTCTCAGCCGGCACCTCGGCGGGGCCGGGATTATCTCACCCTGACGGTGAAGATTTTTCGGGCCTGGCCGGATCCGCCCTCGCGGCCGCGGATGATGACGTCGACATAGTTCGTTCCGGCCGGCAGATTCCTGGAAAAGACGAACGGGATCTCCCCGGCGTCGCGGATGTCCCGCTCGGAGGCGCGATACGTCCGGACCTCCCGGAACGCATCCCGGGATGCGCCCTCGCGCTGATAGATCGTGACGTCGAACTCCAGGTCGACGGCCAAGTCGCCGTCCTCGTCGCGGAAAGTTAGGGCGTTTGCGGGGATGAGGATTGTGATGTCTCCACGTTCCGCGTTATAATCCAGCTTGAATCGGACGATGTTCTTCAAAAAAAACCCGTCGCGGCCGAAAGACTGGCCGAGCTTGAAGCTGTCCAGGGCGTCGAAGAAGTCGCCCGAGATCTGACGGATCTTGAACTGGCCGTATCCGGCCTCGTCCACGAATTCGATGCCCAGGTCGTAGGCGTAGTAGACCCACCACAGGATGGCGCCGCGGACTCCCGGATCGTCGTGGGTGTAAAACTGCTCGATCTTGTCGGGCGCACCCATATGGATGTAGATCCGGCCCCGGTCCGTATTCCAGCCCGGTCCCCCCTCCCGGAAAAACCTGTTGGCATGGTCGACACGGTGTTCAAATTCGATCTTGTATTCGTTCTCCTCGGTCAGAGGATCCGGGTCGCGCCGGGCCCAGAACTCGTCGATGAACTCCCGGCGGGCCTCGGCGTCGGGAAGATGGTTGAAAATGGCCCGCTCCTCCGAGGACATGATCAGCCGGGCCGTCTCATAAAAATCCCGGCTTTCGGGGTCCAGCACGACTTTCGGGCCCGTGGCGCAGGAAACCAGAAAAAACCCGGCCGCCGCGAGACCGACCAGGCGACGTATCGTCATTCATACTCTCCTAGAGATTCAAACCCCGCGTTTTCGCTCAGAGTTGCTTTTTTTTCAGATAATCCAGAAAACTGCGGACCTGGGCGGCTCTCTGCGAGTCGGAGTCGTACTGAAGATACTTTTCGAAGGCGGCCACGGAATCCGGGATGTGGTTCAGGTTGAGGTGGGCCAGGCCGAGCTGGTAGAGGCCGTCCAGGAAATTTTCCTGGATTTCGACGGAACGCTGATAGAACTTCAGGGCGTCCTTGAACTGCCCGCTGTTGTAGAGGCCCGTCCCGATGTTGTAGAGGACGATGGGATCCTTGATCTTTTCGAATTCGATCTTGCCGTACCATTCGAGGGCTTTCTCGGTGTCTCCGCGGTTGGCGTAGGTGTTTCCGATGGCCAGAAGGGCGTCCGCGTTCTTGGCGTCTTTTTCAATCACCTTGAGATAGCTTTTCTCGGCCAGGTCGTATTTTTCCTGGGCGAAATAGGCGTTGCCGATATTGAGATGGATGACGTAGGTTTCCGGGAACTTCTCGGTGATCGCAACGTAGGCTTCAATCGCCTCGTCGAATTTTTTCTCGTCGAATAGGGCGTTCCCGGCGTTCAACATATCGCGAAGCTCGTCGGTCATGAGAAGCCCTTCCACCTTCTCGAGATTGATGACAATTTCGGGATTTCTCTTCCACTCATCCACATTGAATGTGATTTTGTGGGGCTTATATCCCGTCATTTCAAAGTCGAGATCCCACGGACCGCCCCGGATCCAGGCGGCGACCCAGCGGCCTTCCTTGTCGGTCTTGATCGAGAATCCTTCTCTGGATTTGGGGTAGATCAGTTTGACGGTCGCACCCTCAATAGGGTTGTCGTCTTCGTCGAGGACGATGCCGAGAATCCTCCCTTTCCCCTTGTATTCCTGGGGAAGAAGGAAAAGAGCAAGAAGCAGAATCATGGCCAGCAGTAGCAAGATTTTTTTCATCGCCGTTCGCCTCCAATCCTTTAAATCAAATCTATTTTAGCATGCCCCCCGGCAAAAAAAAAGCCCCTCCCCCCCGGAAGGGGGGAGGGGCGTGTGTGACTGCGTGTCTCTGCGGGGAACTAGAACGTGAAGCGGACGCCCAGGCGTACGACGCGGGGGTTGAGAACCTCGTTCAGGTAGTTGAAGTTCGGCCAGGGGACGAAGCGGTTCAGGGCGGGGTTGGCGTACATGTAGTAGGCGCCGTAGTACATCTGCTCGCGGCGGTTTTCGACGAGCTTGTTCAGCACGTTGAAGATGTCGGCCATGACATAGATCCGGCCGGTGTCGCCGATGCGGAGCATCTTTTCGACGCGCATCCCCAGATTGTAGAAGAGGGGCAGGCGGTTGGTGCCGAATTCATTCATCCGCAGGTTGGCGGACTGGGACAGCGGGTTGGGCAGGGTGTAGTTGTAGAAGGCGAAGTATTCGTCCATAACCCAGCCTTCGCGCATGTTGAAGGTTCCGGAAACATTGATGTCGTAGGGGAGCTGGTAGAGACCGGAGGCCTTGAACATCCAGCGGGAATAGATGTGCTGGTTGATCTTTCCGGAAGCGCCGCCGACGTAGGCCGCCTGCGGCTGGCCTTCATAGGCCCACAGGTTGGTCGGGTTCATGTAACCCTTGGAGCCGAATTTCTGGGCCTGGGCCTGCCAGGTGAAGTTGGCGTTGGCCATCCATTTGTTGGAGAGCCGCTTGTTGAGCAGGATGTCGAAGCCGATGTAATCCATGTTGTAGTCGGGCCGTTCCATCCGTTCGGAGTAGGCGGAGTAGGTGGTGTAGGTTGCGTTCGCGTAATACCAGTCGTGATTCTTGGCTTCCTTGGTGTCGCCGATGCCGGGGATCGTGGCCGGCGGACGTCCGGCCGAGAGATACATGGACTGATCTTCCGTCAGGATCGTGTTCCCGGCGGCGTCTTTCCAGATCTTGAGATTCCAATTGAACTGATCGTACTTGCGGTAGGTTCCGACAGCCGACATGGCGAAGTCCTGGAAGAGTTCCCGCTCGACGGTCAGCATGACTTCGGAGGTGCGGGTGGAGCCGTGATTGGGGTTCGACTGTCTGAGAGGAGCGGTGGTTTTGCCGGGATTGAGGTAATCGTAGCCGCCCCAGTAGAGGCCGGCCGCATCATCCCAGTTGCCGGCAAACTGCCCGGCGTCGTTGAAGAGACGGTACGGCGAATAGAGCGTGCCTCCGACCAAACCGCGGCGGTTCAGCCAGAAGAGCTCATTGAGATCCATCATGCCGTTGCCGTTGACGTCGTTCCACCACATGTCCATCCAGCCCGAGGCGCCGCCCGGGGTGGCATAGTCGGCCCAGCCCGTGCCCATGTAGTCGCCGTAGGTCGCGGCGGACAGCTTGACGAGCGTCTTGCCGTCGCCGGTCGCATCCCAGGTCAGGCCGATGCGAGGCGAGAAGATGGACCACATGTACTTGCTGCCGTCCGTGTAGTAGTGATTCTGTTGGGGAATATCGAGGGCGGGGAGAAGCGCTTCAAGAGCGGTCGCGGTCTGGGGGGTCATGAGTTTGTCCACGGCTCCGTTTTCGTTATTGAGCGAGCGGACGCTGAAGGGGTTCAGCGAAGGAGTCTGCTGGTCCCAGCGCAGGCCGAGGAGAATGTTGAAACGGCCGACGCTGATCGTGTCCTGACCGAAGACGGACAGAGCCTTGACGTTCTGGTCGCGGAAGTAGCCCCGCCAGAACGAGAAGTAGTTCCAGCTCGCTCCGGGGACATTGCGGTTGCCGTCGCCCGTAAGATCGATCTGCGGGGTGTTGTATCTGCGGTAACGCCTCATGTTTCCGGACCAGACGGATTCGACGTACTGGTTCCGGTCGGCGTATTCGACACCCAGCTTGACGTCGTGGCTGGCGCCGAACAGGTTGTCGTTGAAGTAGTTGATCAGGGCGTTGTACTGGGTGACCGGCCGCTCGACATAGTAGCGGCTGGCCTGCGAACCATAGTAGCGCTGATCGGTGACGTCCCAGATCGGGACCTGGTTGAACTGGCGGTCGGTCATCGGAGTCAGGTTGAACCCGGCGTCGTACCAGTTGTACTTCAGCGACACGAACAGGCTGTCGCCGAACATGTGCTCGTCCTGAATCTTGACGACAGGGCTTCCGAAGTAGTAGCGGCCGCCCTGGTAGAGGCCTTCGGGGTTCGAAGCCGACGTGGACCGGCCAAACTTGTTCTTGGCGCCGATGTGGAAGAAAACCTCGATCCGGTTCTGCGGGATGGGCTGGATGTTCAGCTTGGCCGCGTAGTTCTGGAGGAGGGTGTCATCGGGCGTTCCGAAGATCGTCGTCGTCTTGATGTCCTGTTCGCCGTAGGAGGCCCAGAACCAGGCGCGATCCTTGATCAGCGGAAGACCAATGTTGAAGCCGTAGTCCTTGTTCCGGTTGATCTTATTGACGCCCCGGAAGAGAGGCTCTTTTTCCTTGATCTTGGCGACTTCGTCTTCCTTCAGGGCCTGGAACTTCTCGTCCGTGACGTAGAAACGGCCGCCAAAGGTGATCCGGTTTCCGCCGCGGCGGGTGACCATGTTCATGGCGATGCCGCCCGTCTGCACGGTGACGTCCGCGCCGCCGACGATGATCTGCATCTCTTCGAAGGCGTCGAAGTCGTAGTAGCTGGGCGAGGCGCCGATGGCCGCCGGGTCGGTGATGACGACGCCGTCCATCGACCAGACGTTGTTGTTGTAGTTCGAGGCGCCGCGGGCGACGTAGCTCGACTGCTGGCCGGACTCGTTGCCGCCGACGTTTTCACGGTCGGTGATGATGGACGGAGCCATCTGCAGGATGACCCAGGGGTCGCGCGCCGTCGGCAGCGACTGCAGGATGTCCTGCGTGACGTTCGTGCCCACCGAGGTCGACTTCGAGTCCACCATGGGGGTAACCGCCGTGACCGTGATCTCTTCCTCCAGCGCACCGGGGGCGAGCGTCAGGGTCAGGTTGGTGTTTCCGCCGACGACCACGACGACGCCTTCCTCGATCGAGCTCCGGAAGCCGGACAGCTCCATTCTGATGGCATAGTCATTGGCCGGGGGAAGGGACAGGAAGCGGAAGTTTCCTTCCACATTGGTCACCGCTGTTTGCTGGGACGTAAACTGGCCCGTCAGCGTGACCGAGACCCCGGGGAGCGCGTTCCCTTCGGGATCGACGACCTTTCCGTAAATGTTACCGGTTCGCGTCTGAGCGAACGCGGATACGGAAAGGAGCAGCACGCAAAGAGCAATTAAAGCTTTTCGCACTCTTTTTCCTCCTTTGGAAACCCCTTGTCAGGGGCTGTTACCATTGCCCTGGAGCGAAATCCTTCGCTCCGACCTCTCGATAAAAGATGAAATCCTCTTCCGTTTCTCACCTCCTTATCTATAGATGTCTTTCTCATTGGCTATAATATTATGCAAATTCCGTGCCAGTTAAAAAAGCATTTGTTAAACAGAATTCTATCAACGAGATACAGGGATTTTCCGGTTAGAAGCCGCTGATTTTACAAGCTTGACCGTTCGATATATTGGATGTCTATTCAAAAAATTGGATATTATTTTTTGATCGCCTGGAGAATTTGGCGGGCGATCCCGGCCTGGGCGTGGTCGGGTGCGACCTCGAGAAACTTCTCCAGGTTGGCGATCGCATCCTCGATCCGATTCAGGCCGATGAGGGCCGTTCCGGCCCGGTAGTAGGCGTCGGCGTATTGGGGATCGAGTTCAATGGTCTTGAGAAAATGCTCCAGAGCCTGTTCGGACTCTCCGGTGTTGACCAGACAGGCGCCCAGATTGTAGTGGGCGTCGGGATCGTCCGGGCTGAGCTCCACGGCCTTTTCATAATAGGATTTGGCCGCCTCGAAATCCCCGCCGAGGGCCAGCATCTCGCCCAATTCCTTGTTGGCGCTGTAGCTCTTCGGGTTGAGTTCGAGGGCCCTGCGGAAAGCGCACATGGCGTCTTCGGGACGGTCCAATTTCTTATAAGCGAGTCCGAGATTGAGATGATAGCCCCAATGCTCCGCACTGAGAGAGACGGCTTTTTCATAGACGGCGGCGGCTTCCGCGAATTTCTTGTCCGCATAAAGTTTGTTGCCTTTGAGGAAGAGACCGTCCGCCTCGGACAGACTCTTGAGGAGAACCTGCTCGGCGGCATGCAGGGTCACAACCAGTCGTTCCTCTCCGGCGACGCTCACCCGGACCTCGGTCGACGACAGCATAAAACCGTCTTTGACAAAGCTCACCTGGTAGTAGCCGGGATGAAGCCCGACCTGGCGGAAACGGCCCTGGCGATCGGTTATGACCTCGAACTGGATCGAGGCCGTCCGCTGGGAGACGATGGTCACCCGGACCCTGTCGATCGGTTTTCCGGCATCGTCCGTGACCACGCCGTCGATTCTCCCCTGGAATTGGGCCTGAAGCCCGGACATCATCAGGAGGGCTAAGGCAAGACACAGCGCTGTTTTTTTCATGATCGGTTCTCCTCTTTTTTATCCAGACTCTTCCTCGTCTTTTCCTCAAGATCTTGAATCGCCGGCTGGGACGGAAGGAGGGACAGGGACTTTCGGAGCAGGGGCAGGGCCTTTTCGGGCCGGCCCAATCGGAGATGACATTCGGCGGCCAAATTCAAAACGGCGATTTCCTGGGCCTCGGACAGGATGAATTCCAGATAGGCCAGGGCTTCGGTCCATTCTTCGAGGGCCGCGTAGTTTAAGGCGATGACCTTGGCCGCCTCCCTGTCTCCGTTCGCTTCGTGCACGGGAATCGTCAAGGCGAGCGATCCGCGGTAATCGCCGAGGGCATAGAGGGTTTTACCCAGAAGAAGCCGCAGGGCGGGATCGTCGCCCGAGGCCAGTGCCCGTTCGAAAAAGCGACGGGCCTCTGTGTAGTTTCCGGCCAGGAAATGCTGGGAGCCGAGGTCGCGGAGGTGGCGAGGCGAGGGAAAAGGCGGATGGACCGCGGCATAAATCCAGGGCAGGACGGCGATCGGCCGGGACAGAATGATAAAAACATCTATCTCCGCGGCCAGGCGGCGGCCCGAAGAATCCGTCACGGCGACGTCCACCCTGTAATAGCCCGGTTTCAGATCGGCGACCGGCAAGAGTCCGAAGTCCAGGGCTTCTCCGCCGGGGCTGAGAACATCAGCTACGGCTTTGTCCAGCCTGAAAACGACCTTTTCCTCCAGACCTTCCGTGGACCGGATTTCAAGCCGGACCTCGGCGGGAGCGGACGCTCCGGAAACGGTGGATGCGGCATAAGGCACGAGGCAGCCGATCTCGCCGCCGGGCAGAAATTCGTTGCGAGCATTCACCATGTAATGATAGCCGGAAATTGTGAAAGCCCGCAGGGCGTTTTTCATACCGGCCGAGACGGCTTCACGGGCCGGATAGAGTATGGGGCGGCCGAGGCGCGTCTCCCGGCCCTCCTTCGAAACGGAGAGCGTTGCCTCGAAAGACGTAAAATCCCGAGTCGTCCTGTTCTTGAGAAGGAGAAACAGCTTGAATTCGCCGGGGATCACCGGGATCACATCCTGGAAGGCGAAACGGCGGCGGCCGTGCTTTTCGTATTCCGCCGGGGTGATGCTCAAGGGAATCTCTTCCTCTCTTTCCCACAGGGTCCGTCCATCCCGGTCTTCGAGTTTCAGAAGGAGCTGGTAGCCGGCGTAATACCGGCCGTCACGCTCGGCGAAATTGATCTGCGACGGTTCGAGGCTCCAGTGAAGAAAGGGCTGGCCGCCGTGGAGAAGGACGTTCACCCGTCCGCTGCTTTCGATATAGTTGTGGGAATAGTCGACTTCGACGTGGTCTTTATATAAGAGGTATGTCCGGGCATAGGCATCGGAATATTTTTTCTCGGCCAGGGCAAAGATTCCCGAGACGATGCTTCCCGATGTCAGGGAGGTCGTCCCGACGTTGGACTCGCCGGGCAGATAGGACAGGGAGGCGGCGCTGAGTTCCGCCGAGATCTCCTTGAGGGTCCGGAAGGCCGTCATCCGGTTGACGGGCCCCTGAACCATGGTCGGAATGACCAGATTCATGGGTCCGTCGACTTCGGGGGAATACAACCGGTATTCGCCCAGCCCGTCGCGCTGGAAAAAAATCAGGTAGAAGTACGGGGGAAGGCCGTATTCCGGCTCGCCCTTGTAATGCCAGAGTTCGAGCGGCCAGAGAGCCGAATGGGTGGCGTAGATCTGACGTTCGAGCGGCGGACCGAGCGCCAGGTAAATCCGGCCGCGCTCGGTTTCATGGCCTTTTTTAGGAGTTCCACGGCCGAAGTTGAGGTCGGCATAGCGGACCCTCTTCATATACTCCTGCCGGAATTCGTTGTCCCGGGTGTCGGGATAGGGATCCCGGCGTTTCCAGAAAAGATCGATGAATCGGTCCCGTTCGGCGTCGGTCTGCAACTTGAGAAAAACCTCGCGCTCGCCCCGAGTGATAATGGGATCGACGATTCCCAGCCACTCCTTGTGCCGGGGATCCAGGTCACCCGCTTTCTGCACGGCCGATGAACCGGCCTCAGGAAGAGCCGCCGAAACAGGGGCAGCGGCAAAAAAGGCGGTTATTATGGTCAAGGTGATTGCCCGGGTGAAAACATGTTTTACTGAAACAGCCATGCTCGTGTCCTTGCCGAAAACCTCAAGTATAGGATATCAAATAGCAGGCCGGCGATCAAATTCCCGCCCGGACATCCGGATTTTCCCTCATATGTTTGTTCCTCTCTCAAAACTCCAAGATCATGCGGTTTTTTGAAACGAAAATTCATTTTTTTGGATAAACTCGCACCGGATTAACAAATATTTTGTATATCATGATTGTTTTCAACACGATAAAAAAATTCCCATCCGATGGCCATTCTGGCATATATTTTGCTATTTATTATTATTATGTATTATAATTCAACAATCTTTACTAAGGAGGCAAAATCGATTAAATCCCCATCCTTGAGCCAAAACCATTACACATCTCAAAGCATCGCAATCAAACAAGGAGGTTCGATGAAAATCAAAGCCATCTTCATGGCCTCGTTGTTGCTCATCGCCCTCGCCCCGGCGGCTTTCTCCCAGAGCAGGGAGACGGGAGCCATCGAGGGCACGGTGATGGATGAGCAACGGGCCCCCCTGCCCGGCGTGTCCGTGACGGTCTCCGGACCCAGTCTCATGGGAACCCGATCGGTCGTCACCGACGTCAACGGCAGATTCCGTGTTCCCGCCCTGCCTCCCGGCGTCTACGCCATCAGGGCCGAACTCACGGGCTTCTCCACCACAATCCAAGAGAACGTCCGCCTTTCCACCACGGTGACCATCAACGTCAATCTGACAATGATGCCCGCCACGATCACCGAGGAAGTGACCATCATCGCCGTCGCCCCCACAGTGGACGTGAGGTCTACGGAAACGGCCTCGGTCACGCTCAGCAAGGAAATCCTTCAGAACGTCCCCTACAGCAACTTCGCCATGGACATCGTTAACCTGGCGCCGGGCGTTTCAGGGAATGCCGCCTACGGGGCCACGGCAAGCACGGGTGTTTCCTACCAGGTCGACGGCGTGGACGTCTCGGACCCCGAGGCCGGTTCGGCCTGGGTCTTCATCGACCCTAACATCGTCGAGGAAGCCAAGATCATGGGCATTGGCCTTCCGGCCGAGTACGGCAACTTCACGGGGGTCATCTTCAACCTGGTGACGAAGTCCGGAGGCAACGAGTTCTCCGGCTACCTCTCGGGCATTCTCCAGGATGCGGGCACGAAGGACGACGAGGGAAAATTCCAGTCGAATTTCTGGCAGGCCGACAACACGGGCGCCTACCAGGACGATTTCCCGAACCTGACTCCCCCCGGCTTGAAGCTCTATGACGCCGCCTTCAACCTCGGCGGTCCCTTCATCAAGGACAAGCTGTGGTTTTTCGCCGGAGCCCAGTGGTATCACACCTTCACCAAAGTCACGGGTTTCCCCGAGGACGTCGAATACAAACAGCCCCGGCTTTTCCTCAAATTGAACTCCCAGCTCTCTCCGCGGACGAACCTCGGCGCCTTCATCGAGAACGACACCTACAACGGCATCAACCGGCGCGCCGCGGCCAACCGGGATCCCGAAGCCACGGTCCGGCAGACGTCCCCCGACTGGGTGGGCAGCTTCAACCTGACCCACATCCTCAGTCCGAAGACCTTCTTCGACGTCAAGGGCGCCTTCTTTGACGGCTACTATTATCTGGATCCCGAGATGGGCATGGACGTCAACGCCATATGGGACCTCAACGACAACTTCCACTACGGAAACAGCAACTACTTCTACAAGGCCGACCGGGCCCGCTACCAGGCCAATGCCAGCCTGACCCATTACGCCGAAGATTTCATCACGGGCAGCCACGACTTCAAGTTCGGCGTCGAATTCGAGTCAGCCACGTCCAGAAACAGGTTCGGTTACACGGGAACGAACGCAACTTGGTATCTGAACTACACCGGATGGGGCTACACCGGACCCTACCTGGCCTACCAGTATGAGGGCTACGACACCGAGCAGAGCTACACCCGGTTCGAACAGTTCATTCAGGACAATTGGGCCGTCAGTGACCGGCTCAACATCAGCGTCGGTCTCCGGGCCACCCAGATGCGAGGCACCGTGGAAGGGCTTTCCGGAGCGGTTTACACAAATTCCCGCATCGCGCCCCGCCTCGGCTTCACCTTCGACCTCTTGGGCGACAAGAGCACGGTCCTCAAAGCCCACTACGGGCAGTTCACCGAGGCCATGCTGGCCCAAACCGTTTTGCAACTGAGCCCGGCGGAGAACTTCAGCGACTACGTCGGCTATTACTGGGATCTCGGAAGCGAACAGTGGGTGGAATTCTTCCGGGATGTTTATGACGATACGCGCTTCGTTTTGGATCCGGACATCAAGCATCCCCACATGAACCAGTTCACGGTCGCCCTGGAGAGAGAACTCTTCAAGGACACCTCGGTCGGGATCGCCTACATTCACCGCGACTGGAAAAACCCCCAAAACCGGGTCGACCTCGTCGCGAACTGGGTGCCGCGGGATGTCGCTTACACCGACATCGACGGAACCACCAAGACCATTACCGTCTATCAGCAGACGAACCGCGGTGAGAACCAGTTCCTGATCACCAACCTCGAAAAGAACGATCCCCGCATTCCCTATTTCGATATCAATCCCTATCGTCAATACCGAGGTCTTCAGTTCACCTTTAACAAGCGCTTCTCCAACCGCTGGCAGATGGTTGCCTCCTACGTCTACTCTCAGGCCAGGGGCACCCTGGACAACGCCTTCGGCGCGGATCTCGGCGGCGCTTGGTACAACTCCTCGAACCCGAACTTCTGGATCAATGCCGACGGCAACCTGAGCAACGACCCGACCCACATGATCAAGATCCAGGGCAGCTACCTTCTCCCGCTGGGAATCAACCTCAACATCGGCTACCAGGGAATCACGGGATACACCTGGACGAAACAGCTCCGAACCCCCCGGCTCGCGCACGGCATTGAAACCGTCCGCATTGAACCCCGGGGCTCCAACTATTATCCCTTCCGGAGCATCCTTGACATGAGGCTGGAGAAGACGGTCACCATCGCCGAGAGATACCGGATCGGCTTTATGTTCGATGTCTTCAACCTCTTGAACGCCGACACCATCACGTCCTGGGGGACGCGCGTCGGCTTCGACTGGTTCGCCGACGAGTGGTCTTCCACGGAAGGTCACCAACTCTACGGCGTCGTGCGGCCGCGCCAGGCGCGGATCGGCGTCCGCTTCACATTCTAAACCGGACGCACGCCCGAATTTCACGGGGCGGCGGGGCAACCCGCCGCCCCTTTTTTTTTCTTGAACCCGAGTCCGCAGCGCCGTGCCGCTTGACCGGGTCCACAGAAGCATTGAGGCCTCTCCGGCCTCGGCTTCAAGGACTCCGTTTGTGCAGGCCTGGAGTTTGCATCGACTTATGCTCGTCGGGCTCGGGGGATTTCGGCATTCGGCATTCCGCCGGGGATTCTGGTAATATAGATGAAGGAGGCGGACATGGCCCGAAAAAAGATACAAGAAAAGACAAAGCCCCGAATTCTCCGCCGGCTTCTCCCGGCCGCAGCGGCAGCCGCCGTCCTTGCAGCGGCCGCCTTTTTCCTGCTGCGCCCCTCCGCCCGGGATTTTTCCCAACTCCGCGGCGACCGCGATTTCAACGTCATCCTGGTCTCCGTCGACACGCTTCGGGCCGACCGCATCGGCTGTTACGGCTTCGACCGGATCAAAACGCCCACCATGGATCTTTTCGCCGAGCGCGGAGTCAAGTTCGACCGCTGCTATGCGCCGACGCCCCTGACTCTTCCCTCGCACACCACGCTGTTTACGGGAACGCAGCCCATCTTCCACGGCGTCCGCGACAACGGCGGATTCCTCGTGCCGCCTGAACTCACGACCATGGCCGAACTCTTCAAGGACCGGGGCTACGAGACGGCCGCTTTCGTCGCCGCCTATGTTCTGGATTCCAAGTGGGGGCTCGACCGCGGGTTCAATACTTATTTCGACCAGTTCGATCTCAGCCGCTTCGAGAGAATTTCCCTGGCCATGGTCCAGAGACCGGGAAACGAAGTCATGGACGAGACCCTGGCCTGGATCGAAAAAAACAAAGACGAACGGTTCTTCGCCTTCATTCACCTCTACGACCCCCATACGCCCTATGAGCCGCCTCCGCCCTACGATGCGAAATACCCGCACCATCCCTATCTCGGCGAGATCGCCTTCACGGACTCCCAGCTCGGGCGGCTCTGGGCCTATCTCGAAAACAATGACCTTCTCGACGATCTCCTGCTCGTTTTCCTGGCCGACCACGGCGAAAGCCTGGGCGAACACGACGAGACGACCCACGGCTTTTTCGTCTATCAGGGCGCCATTCACGTGCCCCTGATCTTTGTGACGCCGTTCCCCGAATTGCAGGGCGTCTCAACCTCCCAGGTCAGCGGACTGGTCGACGTCCTGCCCACGATCTGCGAAATGGCCGGGCTGCCCGTTCCGGCCGACGTTCAGGGACGAAGCCTCGTGCCTCAATTTTTCCGGCCGGACAAAACCGAGCACGCCTTCGCCTATTCGGAAACCTTTTATCCCCGTTTTCACTACGGCTGGTCCGAACTGAAAAGCATTCAGGACGACCGGTTCAAGATCATCCTGGCGCCCGTGCCCGAACTTTACGACATCGGAAACGATCCCCGGGAGCAGAAAAACCTCGTCTATCTGGAAAAGCCGACCTTCGAGACCTTCACCGCCCACGCCGAACGCTACATCGAAGAAGCCGGTCAGGGCGCCCTCGAAGTCGACCTTCAGAAAATCGACGAGGAAACCCGGGAAAAACTGGCCGCGCTGGGTTATGTCGGCGCCTTCGTCGATCCGGCCCGCTCGCACGGCCGCCGTCTGGCCAATCCGCGCGACAAGATCGGCGTCTTCAACGATCTGTCCCGGGCCCGGGAAATCGGCATGGCCGGACGAACCGAAGAGGCCGTCGCCATCATGGAGACCATCATCGCCGAGGATCCCGACATCGCCCAGGCCCATTTCTCGCTGGGAAACATTTATTTCAAGGCCCAGGAGTTCGAAAAAGCCGTCGCCGCCTTCAAGCGGGCGCTCGACATCAAGCCCGACGACACCTTTGCCGCCATCAACATCGCCAACTCCTATCTGGGCATGGGCCGGTTCGACGATGTCGAAGCCTTCATTCTCGATTTCCAGGCCAAAGGATTCGAAGACGCCCAGCTCTACCACCTTCTCGGAAACATGCACTTCGCCAGGAAAAATTACGACAAGGCCGAGCTCTATTTCGAAAAGAGTCTGAATCGGAACGAGGACTCCGCATCCTCCCACAGCTCCCTGGGCGCGATCGCCATCGCCCGGGACGACCTCGGCCGGGCCGAGACCCATCTCCGCACGGCTCTGGCCATGAACCCCAAGCTGAGCAACCTCCATTTCAACATGGCTCAGCTCCACGAAAAGCGGGGCGATCTCAAGGCCGCCGAAGCCAGTTACCTTCGGGAAATCGAATACTCTCCGGAGCATTTCCGGGCTCTCTTCAACCTGGCCCGGATCTACCGGACGGCCGGACGGGAAGCCGAGGAATACGAAACGCTCCGCCGTGCGGTGGCCGCCGATCCGAATTTCCCGTTGAACTATTTCTATCTCGCCCGCATCCATCTCCGCCGGGGCGAGAACTACCGCGAAGCGATCGATCTCGTGCAGACGGGCCTCGATCTCAAGCCCGGCGCCGAGGATCTTCCGCTCGGCTATTTCCTCCTGGCCGATCTCTACAACCGCCTGGGCGACACCCGCCGTTCGGCCGAGTATGCTGCGCGGGGGAAGGAGCTGGCCAAGGCTGCGGGACACCGCATTCCATGTCCGTAAACCCTCCCGGAAAAACGCCGTCGGGCGATTCCCTGTCTTATCGATACAGTCCGGTTCACCCGGAATCCGGGCTGTGCCAAGGGCGATTTCGCCGGGCTTGACTTGAAGGCCGCAAGGGTTAGGCATATAATAGCGGCGTGAGACGCAAGAGTTTTCCTCTCCTTAGAGTCGCCGTGTTCGCGCTTCTCTGCGCGTTGGCGTTCGGCGCCGCAGGCGTCTTCGCCCAGAAGAAAAAGTCCTCCCGGGATCTCGAACCCCGCTACCGGAAATGGCTCGAGGAGGAGGTCGTCTACATCATCACGCCCAAGGAGAAGGAGGTCTTTTTCCAGCTCGAAACCGACCGGGAACGGGAGATCTTCATCGAGGCCTTCTGGCGGCAGCGCGACCCCGACCCCAACTCCCCGGATAACGAGTTCAGGAAAGAGCACTACCAGCGGATCACCCAGGCCAACCGCCTGTTCGGACGCGACGCTCCCGGACCCGGCTGGCGCACGGACATGGGCCGCATCCATATCCTTCTCGGCGAACCCCACTCGGTCGAAAGATACGACACGCTGACCGAGATCTATCCCGTGATCATCTGGTTTTACAGCGGCATGTCCGACCTCGGGCTGCCCAACTCCTTCAACGTCGCCTTTTTCAAAAAGGACGGCATCGGCGCCTATGAACTCTATTCGCCCGTCCGGCACGGACCCCAGTCCCTGCTCATCCATTACAAGGGCGACATGACGATGTTCGACCAGGCTTATCTCGAACTCCGGAGGATCGCCGTTCCCGTGGCCGAAGTGTCACTGTCCCTACTTCCCGGCGAATCGGCGGCCGCCGTGCCCCAGTTGTCCATGGCTTCCGAAATCCTGATCGCCAACCGCATCCCGAACGCACCGCTCGAAAGGGTCAAGGACGCCTATGCCGAAAAGCTCCTGCGCTACAAGGACATCATCGATGTCGAATACACGGCCAATTACATCGACAGCGACGCCATGGTCCGGGTTCTCCACGACGCCTCGGGACAGGCCTTCGTCCACTATCTTCTGGAGCCCCGCCGGTTGACGTTCGAGACGGCCGGACGGGCCTACCGCTCGCTTCTGGAGATCAACGGCCATGTCGCGGACTCAGGCGGGAGGATGGTCTACCAGTTCGAAAGAAAAATCCCCATCGAATTCGATCAGGACCGCATCGAAATGATCCGGGACAAACTCTTCAGCTATCAGGACATTTTTCCGCTCGTCGAAGGCCGATATCGCCTGAGCCTGCTTTTCAAAAACGTCGTGTCGCGGGAATTCTCATCCTTCGAGGCCGAGATCGACATTCCCTCCGCGGCGGCGTTCTCCATGAGTCCGATCACCCTGGCCCACCGCATCACCCGGGACTCCAAGTACCGGGGGCAGAACAAGGCCTTCCTCGTTACCGGAGGCCAGCTCGTGCCTTCGCCCCGAAACGATTTCGCCTCGGGAGACATCCTTGTCGCCCATGTCCAGGTCCGCGGCCTGCCCCGAGCCCTCGAAGGTCGGGCCCGGATGGAATACACGATCGAAAAAGAGGGGCAGCCGGTTCTGACCACGAGCCGGGACTTGAGCGGAATCGGCGGCGTCGCGGACATCGTCCAGGAATTCCCGCTCCAGGATTTCGGACCGGCCTACTATAAGGTTCGTGCGGTCCTTCATCCCGGCGGAGGAATCGACCCCATTCCCGCCGAAGCGGATTTCTATATCGCATCCGTCCCCCATCTCCCCCGTCCCTGGGTCCTGTCGATGCCTCTCCCGGCAAGCCACGACCCGGAGATTGCAAACATCCTGGGCGGCCAGTTTCTGAACCTCATGCAAATCGACCGGGCTCTGGATCTTCTCGAAAAAGCGCACAGAAGCCGCCCGGCCGATCCACGGTTCGCCATGGACACCAGCCGGGCGCTTCTTGCGGCCGGAGATTTCGCCCGGGCGAAAACCGTCGCCCTGTCTTTTCTCGGCGATCCCCCGCGGCCTGAATTCCGGCAGATCGCGGGCCAGGCCTGCCAGGCTCTGGGCGAATACGAGGAGGCCGTCATTCATTACAAGGAACACCTGGCCCACTTCGGAACTCATCTGGCCGTCCTCAACGCCGTCGGGGAGTGTTATCATCGTCTTGGGGACACGGAAGAGGCGCTGACGGCCTGGAAAAAATCGCTCGAGATCGAACCCAACCAGGAGAAAATCCGGGCTCTCGTCGACAGCCTGAAAAAACGGCCATGAGAGGCATCCGCGGCGCGATCGTCATTTTCGGCCTGCTGGCGGCGGCCGCCTGCGCCGGACCGCGTCTCGAAAAGGCCTTGGACCCGGAAAGCCGGGAATTCCTGTCCCGCGTCCGCTACATCATCAGCCGCGAGGAACGGGCGACTTTCCTGAGGATTCCGGCCGGCGAGCAAGGCGCCTTCATCGAAGATTTCTGGAAAGCCCGGGATCCCAATCCCGAAACCGAAATCAACGAGTTCAAAGAGACCTATTTCCGGCGAATGGAGGAGGCCGACCACCTGTTCAGGGGCGGAACGACGCCGGGCCGGCTTCAGGACCGCGGCCGGATTTACATCCTTCTCGGCCCGCCGGACAACCGCGAAAGCTATCCCCGCGGAACGTCGTTTTACGGCTACCCCGTCGAAATCTGGCATTACGGATTTACGCCCATCGTCTTCCGGGACCCGCGATGGACGAACGATTTCCGAGTCGATCCCATGAGCGCGGAATATATCGTGGAGATCGGGCGGGCCCAGCAGCAGCCCCGGAGAGTTCCCCAGGACGAGGCGGCCCGGCAGGGCCTGGATTTCGGCCTGGACATCCTTCGTGCAAGAGAGGGCGCGGTTCGGGTCATCCTCAAAATCCCCTACGCCGCGATCTGGATGCGGGCCGAAGACGGGCGCATGGAGACCGTGTTCGAACTCGATCTCGAACTCCGGGATCTCTCGGACCGGGAAGTTTTGACATTCCGGGAGACCTACCCGATCTCTCTGACCGACGAGGAATTCGCCCGGCGGAAGAACGAGATCTGGACAATCGAAATTCCGGTGTCCGCGGAACCGGGGGAATATCTGCTGACCCTGGCGCTCAAGAACGCGACGGGCGGCGATGAAGCAAGGAAAACGGCGAAAGTGACGCTCGAGTGAGCGTTCCGATAGGCCGCGGACGGCTCGCCGTCCGCCGGGAGGTGCAGTCATGAGATTCATAAGGCATTCCATGTTGATTTTCATTGGGGCGGCGCTTTTGCTGGGCGCGGCGGGCGAGGCGGCGGCCCAGGCCGGCCGCGGAACGGCCCGCATCGCCGGCGTCGTCGTCGACATCGAGGGAAATCCGGTCGTGGGAGCCCGGGTGGTTATCGATTTCGCCGCCGATACCGGAATCCGGCGGGAAGAGACGACCGGTAAAAAGGGCGACTGGGCTTTCATCGGCCTGGCGACGGGCAATTGGAACCTGACGGTCACGGCCGACGGCTATTCGCCCGTGAGCCAGACTCTCTATATCCGCCAGCTTCAGGTCAACCCCAAGGTGACGGTGACAATGGAGAAGGCCCGGGCGGGGACGGCCGGAGTCATCCAGGACGAATCCACGTTCGAGCTTCTGGAAAAAGGCAATGCGCTTCTCAAGGAAGACCGATACGACGAGGCCATCGCTATGTTCGAGGCGTTCATCGAGCAGAATCCCCAGGCTTACCAAGTCCGGATCAATATCGCCGACGCCCACAAGGAAAAGGGCGATCTGGAGAAGGCGGGGGAAATCTACAATGAAATCCTGGTCAAGGCGAAGGACGATCAGGCCCTCGGCAAGTCCATGGCCGCCAAGGCCCTGGCCGGAATCGGGGATTGTCATCTGAGGCGAGACAACCTGGAGGAAGCCCAGGCTTATTTTCAGAAATCGCTGGACACGCTGCCCGAGGATGAAACTCTGGCCTACAATGTGGCCGAAATTTTCTTCGCCGGGCAGAACATCGACCAGGCCGAAAAGTACTTTCTCATCGCCGCGCAGATCAAGCCCGACTGGCCCGATCCCTGGCTCAAGCTGGGTTACGTCTATCTCAACAAGGGCGACATGGGGAAGGCGGTCGAAATGTTCGAGAAATTCCTCAAGCTCGAACCCGAGACCGAGCGTTCCGCCGTGGCCCAAAACATCCTGAACGCCATCAGGAAACGCCCGGCGGCCTGAAGGCGCCGGGGGCGGGGATGGGGAAGAAAAAGGGCCGGGCCAAGGGGCGTTCCGCTTTCTTCGCGGCCGGGATCCTCGCCGTCGCGGCAGCGGTCTTTTTTTTCATCCGTCATGATGCCGGGAGGGAACGTGTCCGGCGCGACTCAGGCCTCAATGTCCTCATCATCACCCTCGACACGACACGGGCCGACCGGCTGGGCTGCTACGGCTATGAAGAGGCGGGGACGCCCCGCATCGACGCACTGGCCGCAGCGGGGGTTCTTTTCAAAGACGCCTACTGCCCGACACCGCTGACTCTTCCGTCCCACGCCTCGCTGTTCACCGGAACCGATCCTTATCTCCACGGGGTGCACAACAACGGGACCTATGTCCTCGGCCCGGAGCTTGCGACTCTGGCCGAGATCCTAAAATCGGCCGGTTGCGAAACGGCGGCTTTCACGGCGTCCTTTTCGGTCGATTCGAGATTCGGGCTCGACCGCGGCTTCGACGTCTATGACGACACCTTCCAGGAAGGCGCGCCCTTCAAGGCGATCAATTCCGAACGGCAGGCCGGGGAGGTGTTCGACGCCTTCCGGGACTGGATGGAACAACGGGAAAGCGGCCGGTTTTTCGCCTGGGTCCACTTCTTCGATCCCCACCTTCCCTATGACCCTCCCTCGCCCTACAGGGAGCAATTCGCAGACGATCTCTACGACGGCGAGATCGCCTATATGGACGTTCATGTCGGACGTATCGTCGATCTTCTGGAGAGACAGGGGCTTCTCCACAGCACGATACTCGTTCTGGCCGGGGATCACGGCGAGGCTTTCGGCGAGAAGGGCGAGTCGGGGCACGGGGTTTTCATCTACGACGGCACGATGAAAATCCCCCTGATTTTTCACGCGCCGGAAAACCTGCCCCGCGACCGCACGGTGCGGACCCGAGCCCGTCTGATCGACGTCTTCCCGACCGTACTCGACCTGCTCGGCCTCCGGCCGCCGGAAACCACACACGGGGAAAGTCTGTTGTCGAGTATCGCAGGCCGGCGGGCGGCGGATCACCCAGCCTACCTCGAAACGTTCTATCCCCGGGAAAACTACGGTTGGTCGGAACTGACGGGCTTGGTTGAGGGGGAGTGGAAATTCATCCGTGCGCCGCGGCCGGAGCTCTATCATCTGGCCTCCGACCCCGGGGAAAACCATGACCGGATCGCTTCGGAGAGCGGAACGGCCGTGCGGATGAACCGGACGCTGGAGAACATTGTCCGGAGAGCGGCCGGCGCCGGGGATGCGGGAACACGGCGGATGACGGCTGAAGAGGAGGAGCGTCTCCGATCGCTGGGTTACGCGAGTTTCGCGGGAAGCGGCCGCGCCGGGGACCGCCCCGACCCGAAAGACATGCGGGACGTCCTTCGGCTGACGCAGGATGCCCGGGCGGCCGAATACTCGGGCGATTTTGCGGCGGCGGCTTCGGCCTATGAAGAGCTCGTCGAGTCCATCCCCGACTCCCCCGCCGTCTACGTCAACCTGGCTCTCAGCCGGGCCCGGCTCAAGGATTTTGAATCCGCCCTGGCCGTCCTCCGGGCCGGCGTCGAGCGGATTCCGGATTCCGAAATCCTGCTTCCGCGGCTGGGACATACCCTCCTGGTCATGGGCCGTCCCGGCGAGGCCCTGGAAGCCATGAACCGGGTGCTCGACATCAATCCGCGCCACGTCGAGGCCCTTACGGTCGCCGCCGGAATTCTGGACGGGGCCCGGCGCCGGGACGAGGCGGGGGCGCTTTACGCGAGGGCGCTTGCCGTCGAGCCCGAAAACCGGTTTCTCCGCCTGAACTATGCGGCCAACCAGGCCGCAAGCGGACGGATGACCGAGGCCGTCGCCGAATATGAACGGCTTGTCGCCGACCATCCGGGCGACCCCGTGCTTCTCGAATATCTCGGCGTCGCCCACGGTGTCGCGGGAGACACTGCGGCGTCCGTCGCCGCGCTGGAAAAGGCCGCCGGAATCCGGCCCTCGCCTTCGCTCTATATCAACCTGGCCATGGCCTACAAGGCCGCCGGAAATATCGACGGCGCAATCCGCAGCCTGCGGCGCTATCTCGAAAATCCACACGGCGAATCCGAAGCCGCCGTGGCCGCCGCCCGGGCCGAACTCGCCGCCCTCGAACGGGAACGGCGCTGACCCACTGATCGCGAATTATTCCGCAACATGTCTCCCCCATTCGGCACTTTAAGCGATGTCGAGCAGGCCGGGACGAAATCGATGCGGTGAGATCGGCTCGCCCGAAGGGTGAAAAGAGCCGGGTATAAGAAAAAGCCAACTCCCCGGCTCTTTTCACGCACAGCCCCGTAAAGGAAAAAGGGCCCGTCCCGGGGGGGACGGGCCCTGAAAATCAATTCGTGTGTGCGCGTGCTTAGAACGTGAACTTGAAGCCGAGGCGCGCGGACCAGGGCCCCATTCTCGAGGTCCAGAGTCCGTAGAGCGGGTTGAGGTCTGTCTGCCGGAGATCGGGATTGTAGTTGTAGTTTTTGGACAGGAGGTTGGCGTCCGAGATGTACATGTCGTTGCGGTTGACCGTCATGTTCTTGCCCTGGATGGTCGAGGTGTTGGTGATGTTGTAGATATTGAGGTTGATGTTCACCCTGTAGCGCCCGGCGATCCGCAGGTTGTACTCGGCGTAGACGTCGGCCCACATCGTGAACGGAAGCCGTTCGCCCGTGTCGAACCGGTTGTTGGGATAGATGACCACGTGGTTCGCATTCAGGGCGGTGGTCAGAGGCAGACCAGTCCGGGCATAGCCCACAGCACCAACCGTCAGGCCGAACGGGAAGGCGTAGGAACCGTAGGCCTTGAAGTAGTGGGGCCTGTCCGAAGGCAGCGGGCCGTCAAGGATATTGAGGTTAAGGTCATAGGCCAGGAACCACAGGTCGTAGTAACGCAGGACATTCGGCGATACGCGTCCGCCTTCGTCGGCGCTCGCCAGACCGCCGTAGTTTCCGGTCAGACGGCTCCAGGTGTAGTTGACGCCGCCCTGCCAGTTGTTGCTGAAGCGTTTCTCCAGAGACAGGTTGACCCCCCAGTAATCGCGGGTGGCCTTGGGACATTCGGGATATTCCGGACCCAGGTTCTGTCTGTAGATGTCGTTGATGTACTTGCCGCCCGGGTTGGCGTTGTAATAAAGCTCACCTTCGGGGGTGGCGACACCGATGTCCTCGATTGTCTGGAGCAGGCTCTTCTGGACGACACGGACGGAGAACGACAGATTCTCCCTGAGCTTCTGCTCGGCGCCGAAGGAGATTTCTCTCTGAGCGACGGGTTTCAGGTCGGGATCGGTCGTATCGAAGGACGGTATGCGCCAGTCGATCGTGCCCATGTAGGTCCCACCCGCGCTCTGGCTGGCCCGGTCGTCGATCTTGCCGCTGGCCGCGATCTTCGTCCAATCATAGTCGTCCAGGGTGTAGTAGTCGGATTTCCACTTGAAGCCGCCGAAGGCGCCCTCGGCCATGTAGAGTTTCATGACGTCGTAGTAGATGCCGAAGCTTCCGAAAACCTTCAGGCTGGAGTCGCCGAAGACGTCATAAACCGCGCCGAGACGGGGGGCCAGCTTTTGGCCGAAACCGAACTGGATGGGCTTCATATCTGCGAATCCCGGTTCCTTGGAGAATGAGGGGATGTATTCGCTTTCCGTCCGGACACCGATGTTCAGGGTCAGCTTTTCGCCGATCGTCCAGGTGTCCTGGAGGTAGAGAGCCCAGTTGTCGCTGTAGATATTCCAGAACGAGCCGAAAGGCGACGTCCAGGAACCCCGGATCTGGTAAGATCCGTATTTGCCCTGGACTCTCGTTCCATCCATGAGGTAATAAGGCGCGTTCCAGTTGAGATAGACCAACGGGTGCTGGGCGGTCCGGTCGACGTCTTCCCGGAGGCGGATGAATTGAATGCCGGCTTTCCAGGCATGTTCGCCGCCGAGGTTCATGTAGTAGGTGAAATCGAGGTTCGAGCTGATGCGCTCATATTTCCTCTTCACCGTTTCATAGACGCTTCCGGCCCAATTCCTCCACAAACGCGCCCGAAGAAGTTCGGCGGGAATCTCGTTCGCAAACATGTAGTTGTCCCGGCTGAAGTACCAGCGCGTTTCGGGCATGGAGATCTGCTGGTTGGTCTCGTTCTGCATGAAATATCCGCCCCGGAGGCTGATCAACAGATTGTTGCCGGGGCTGTAGTCCACCGTGGCGTTGGCGCTCGTGTTGGGATAGTCCATCCCTTCCTTGGCCCATTCGTAGGCCTTGTTGCTTCCCCCTGTGATGGAGGGAATGGCGCCCCGGTACCTGTAGAAGTTGTTGACGCCCGAGAGCGTTACCCGCATGTTCTTCATCGGCTGGGCCGTGAGTTTCAGCGCTCCGTTCCAGTTGGTGCGGGTCCGCTCGAAGGACGTAACCGGCCGCGGCTGTGCGTCCGTCAGGAAGAATCGGTCGGCCTTATCCGTCCGGATGATCGGGTTGAAGGAGCCGTAGAACCACAGCTTGTCCTTCACGATGTAGCCGCCGAGGCTGACGATGCCCTCGAACCTCTGGTAGATATCGCGGTCTTTGCCGCCGTTGAAATAGAGGTCGTCGTTGTTGACATACTGGGGTTCGTCGGCATTCAGGGGATTGAGCCGTAGGTAATCACGGGTCTTGCCCTGCATCAACCGGCTTTCGTCGTCGTAGTAGCCGATGAATTCGCCGCGTAACTGGTTTCCGCCCGAGCGCGTGATGACATTGACGACGCCGCCCATGGATCCACCGAATTCGGCGTTGTAGCCTGAAGCTTTGACCTGGACCTCGTCGACGAGTTCGAAGACCGCGCTCTGGGCCTGCGTCCCGATGTGGATGTTGGTGATGTTCGTTCCATCGATGTAGAAGATGTTTTCCGCGCCCGAGGAGCCGTCGACCGAGAGGCCGCCCTGGTTGCCCTCATAATGGACGCCGGCCAGGGTGCTGATCAGAGCGTTGAAGTCGCGGCCCTTGGGCAGGGCTTCAAAGACCTCCCGGGTCATCGTCTGGCCCCTGGTCGTGCTCTTGACGTCGATGAGCGGGCTCATGCCGGTGACGACGATCTCCTCCTCGACAGCCGCCGCGTCCAGGGACACGTTGAGCGCCAGGGTCTGCTCGAGCTGAAGGATGATGCCTTCACGAACGAGGGTCTTGAATCCCGGAAGTGAGAAGGTGATCGTGTAGGTTCCCGAAGGCAGAGAGAACAGACGGAATGTCCCCGTCTCGTCCGTCACAGCCTCGGTTTTCCCGACCAGGCGCGGGCTTTCAGCGACGACGCCGACCCCCGGCAGGGCCTGGCCCTGGTCGTCCACGACGCGGCCGACGATTCTTCCTGTCGGAACCTGAGCGACGGCGACACCGCAGGACAGGATGAGGACGACCGCGAGGACTAATGGGAAGATTCTGGCTTTTTGCATGATCAAACAAAACTCCTTTTTTCCCCCATGAAAATGCGGGGTGTGTTCGCCCGGCGCGGTTTCCCAGCCGCGTCGAGCCGCATGCATAACCCCTGGAGCGGATAACGAAGGAATCCGCCCCGGCCTCAAACCCATACCTCGATGAAGATGATTTTGGTAGACTTCCACCCCCTTTCCAAAATTAAAACGGTCTCCGGTTTCAGGCATTCAGGAAAAACCGCTTGCATGTGCCTGCATGAGACACATCTCCCACTCATTCCTTTTTCCAATTTAGCTGCTATCGCATGACCTTACGAATTCTTCCTCTATTTAAGCAAATTCCGTGCCAAATCAACACGATGTTATTTTGTTTAATATCAATACATTCAAAGATGATTTTTTCAAGCAAATGCATTTTTTTGGATTTCCTCCAATTTTATGCATGGAAATGGGCCGGCGGCGGCGGGCGCTTTCTTGACATCCCGCAGTCCGGTCCCTATATTAGAGAGAGAGAATCGGAACGTATCATGGCCATTGAAATGAAAATCAAGGGGTTGGTTGTCGACCCCGTGTCCAAGATGCCCATCGTCGTTCTCGAAGACGCCCGAACCGAAAAGATCCTGCCGATCTGGATCGGCGTGTTCGAGGCCAACGCCATCGCCCTGACCATCGAAAACATCCCGACGCCCCGCCCGATGACCCACGATCTTCTTAAAAATCTCCTGGACAGACTGGATATCTCCGTCGAGAAAATCGTCGTCAGCGACGTTCGTAACAACACCTTCTATGCCCTCATCCATTGCCGGGACGCCGCACGCGAGATCATCATCGACTCGCGGCCGTCCGACGCCATCGCCCTGGCTCTGAGAATGAACTCTCCGATCTACGTCGAAGAGGACGTGGTGGCCAAGGCCCACAGCCTCAAGTTCGACGAAAGCCTCGAAGGCTCGGAAAAACTCCGCACCTGGCTGGAGAGCCTCGGCACCGAAGATTTCGGCAAATACAAAATGTAGGCGCTGCGTCGTCTTCCGCTTTACGGGCTCGGGTGAATCCCTTCACAAGACGTGTCCGGGCCCCGGCGAGTCCCGTCCACTCCGGCTCCGGGTCTCACTCTCCGAGGCTGAGAGCCTCGGATCCGTGCCCGCTCGACCCTCCGACGGCTTGTTCCGGGATCCCCCCTGCGCCCCCGCGGAAGCCTCCTCGCGAGAGGCTGAAAGGTGCGACGAAGCCGGAATGGTGAGATCGGCTCGCCCGAAGGGTCAAAATGCCGATTTATGAGGGACATTGAGTGAAAAGATCAGGCTAAGTTCGGAGGCGGGGCTGTGCGCGAGCTGAGGTTGCCGTAGCGATGAGGAGTGGACTGCGCAGGCGTAGTTGAGCTACGTCGAGCAGGCCGCGACGAAATCGATGCGGTAAGATCGGCTCGCCCGAAGGGTCATAACACCGAAATATAGACAAAGAAAGAAATTCCGGTGTTATGACGCACAGTTCCGCCTAGGTCCGTAATCGGAGGAAGAGATAGATCCCGGCCAGTCCAAACAGCAGGTTCGGTCCCCAGGCTGACAGGAAAGGGCCGAGATAACCGACATAACCCAGGCCGCGGAAAACGCCGATCATTCCCCAGTAGACCATGGCGATGCCGATGCTCAGGCCGATGCCGACCAGCGTGCCGCTCCGGCCCATGGCGAAGGCGAAGGGAACGGCCAGAAAGGTCATGACTAGAGCGACGAACGGGAAGGACAACTTGTAGCCCAGATCCACCAGGAGCCGCGTCGCCTCGAACCCCATGCTCTGGGCCTCCCGGGCATAGAGATCCAGTTCTCCGTAGGTCATTTGTGAGGGCTCTTTCCATTCCTTGAGGAAATAATCCCGGTTTTCCTCGATGGCCACGGACTCCTCACGGGCCGTCCGGAAGGCCTCGGGCCCCTCTTCCCGGAAATCCCTCAGCCAGGAGCTGACAAGGATGATGCGTTTCTCATCCAGATAGCCCTTTTCCCCGAAGGCGCGCCGGCTCAGGGTCCATGACGATCTGTCGATGTCGAATACCGAAACACGGCTGAAAACCGAGGGAATCGGATCGAAGAAATCGTAGTGGAAGATCCGGTCCTTGCTGCGGCTCAGAATCCAATGCCGGTTGACGAAGCTGTAGCTTCGGGGCGGGACATCGTTGATCCGGTTCCAGATATCCTCGGCCCGAAGATTGGCGGCCGGAAGAATTCTTTCCTGCAGGGCGAAGGACAGCCCGGAGACGGCCACGGCCAGGACGATGACGGGAACGACGAAGCGATAGAGGCTGATGCCGCAGGCCTTGACCGCCGTAACCTCGTTGTTTTTCGTCATCACTCCGAGAACGAGAAGGGCCGTTGTCAATGCCGCAACCGGCAAAACGAAGGAGGAAAACTCCGGAATCCGAAACCAGATGTATTCCAGGAACATGGACAGGGGTTTTCCCCGGGCATAGACGTTGTCGATCCGCTCGAAAAACGTGACGATGACGGCGACCGAGACCAGGCCCAGAAAGACAACCGTAAACACCGCCATATATTTTTTTGCGACATAGCGGTCCAGGATTCCGGAGGCCCGAAGCCTGGCCCGCAGCCGGACCCGGCCGGTCTTCGGAGTCTTCCCGGCCTCCCGCGACGGAACCAGACGGCGGACGAGGCCGGCGGGCCAGGCAAACGGCTTTTCCCGGACCGACCGGATATAGAGGATCAGTCCCGCGGCAAACAGGACGGCGTTCGCCCCCCACATCCCTGAGAAGGGCGAGATCCGGCCGTCCATGGCCAGTTTTTCTCCCGCGGTGATCAGGACATAATAGGCCAGAATGATGCCGATGCTGAGCGTGAATCCGCTTGTTCGGCCGCCCTTCCGCGTCGTGGCACCCAGGGGAAGGCCGATCAGAACGAATAGAAAACAGACGAAGGGAAGGGCGAATTTCTTGTGGATTTCAACCTGGTGGGCCCGGGCCGATCGGGCCGCCAAGGCCAGGGCCTGATCCGCGGACGGGGACGGCGCTTCGGCGGCGGCCCGCTTCAGGGCGGTCGTCTCCGCCTCCAGGGCCCGGACGTCGTGCAGGAGTTCGCCGATGTCCTTCTCCCGGACGCGTTTTTCGGTGTCGAGCGAGGCAAAGACGCCTTCGATGTCGACCTCTTCGTCCAGACGCTCAAATAACGTCACTCCGTAAGTTCCGGGTTCGGTCAGGCTGACGCTGTGGACGGTGCCGTCGAACAGCTCGAGTGCGCCTCTTTTCTTTTCGGGATAGATGTTCAGCCGGCCGCGCCGGGCCAGGATTGTTCTGGGTTCGTCGGGAGGCCGCGACATGTGGACGAAGATGTTTTCCCATTCCCCGCGCCGGGCGATGTCCTGGACAAACAGCACCATGCCGGGGATGGATTCATCGAAGGTCCGGGGAGCGATCTCGATGCGGACCTTGGCCAGGACCGATTGCGACACAGTCTGAACCCAGCGGTGGTTGGCGCGAGGGGCCACATAATGGACAAGCCCGGAGGTCACAAGCCAGCCCGCAAAAGCGAAGATCAGGAGGGGGCGGGCGATGCGCCCGTAACCGATCCCCAGGGTTTTAAAGGCCGTGATCTCGAGGTCCGTGGACAGGCGGCTCAACCCGGCCAGAATTCCCATGAGAACGGCCATGGGAACGGCGAAAGCCAGGATCGAGGGCAGGAGCAAACCCAGAACCTCGAGCGCCGTTCCGAGAGAGACGCCTTTGGCGATGAACAGCTCGGACAGGATGAGGATCTGGTTCATCATAAGGACAAAGGCATAGAGGACAAGCCCCAGGAAAAAGGGCGGAAAGATTTCCTTGAGGATGTATCGGTCGACGCGCTTCAACATAGGCCGTGACTCCGGAACGGTCCCGGCTAATATAGCACAGAGTCGGGGGGCGAAAAAAGAAAAGCCCCGGGCGCCGGGCGCCCGGGGCTTTGTGTTCGATTTCGAACTTCAGCCGATCAGGCCCTGATCTCTTCGCGATCAGCCTGATCTATGCACGATCAATACATGTCGCCGCCCGGAGGGACGGGATACTTCGGGCCCTTGTCTTCCTCGGGAAGCTCGGCGATGCAGCCCTCCGTGGTAAGGAGCAGGCTGGCGATGCTGGAGGCGTTCTGGAGGGCCGTGCGGACAACCTTGGTGGGATCGAGGATCCCGGCCTTGATCATGTCCTCATATTTCTCGGTGAGCGCATTGAAGCCGTGATCGGGCTTCATGTCCTTGACCTTCTCGACCACGATGGAGCCCTCGACGCCGGCGTTGTTGGCGATCTGGCGGAGAGGTTCCTCGACGGCGCGGCGGACGATATTGACGCCGATCTGCATGTCGCCTTCGACTTTGATCTTGTCCAGGGCGGCCTGAGCCCTGAGCAGGGCGACGCCGCCGCCGGGCACGATGCCCTCTTCGACGGCCGCCTTGGTGGCGTGCATGGCGTCCTCGACCCGGGCCTTCTTTTCCTTGAGCTCGGTCTCGGTGGCCGCTCCAACCTTGATCAGGGCGACACCGCCGACCATCTTGGCCAGGCGTTCCTGGAGCTTTTCGCGGTCGTAATCGGATGTCGTCTCTTCGATCTGGGTGCGGATCTGCTTGATCCGGGCCTGAACGTCCTGGGTCTTGCCCTTGCCCTCGACGATGGTCGTGTTGTCCTTGTCGATGACGGCCTTCTGGGTCTCGCCCAGCCAGTCGGCGCCGACGTTTTCGAGCTTGACGCCGATGTCCTCGGTGATGACCTTTCCGCCGGTCAGAATGGCGATATCTTCGAGCATGGCCTTACGCCGGTCGCCGAAGCCAGGGGCCTTGACGGCGCAGCACTGGAAGGTGCCCTTGAGCTTGTTGACGACCAGGGTGGCCAGTGCCTCGCCTTCGACCTCTTCGGCGATGACGAGAAGCGGACGGCCCATCTTGGCCACGTGTTCGAGCAGGGGCAGGAGTTCCCTCAGGTTGGCGATCTTCTTCTCATGGAGAAGAATCAACGGATTGTTGAGGACGCATTCCATGCGGTCGGGATCGGTGATGAAATACGGGGACAGGTAGCCGCGGTCGAACTGCATGCCTTCGACGATGTCCATGGTCGTTTCGAGCCCCTTGGCTTCCTCGACCGTGATGACGCCGTCCTTGCCGACCTTGTCCATGGCGTCGGCGATGATCTTGCCGATGTCGGGGTCGTTGTTGGCCGAGATGGCGCCGACCTGGGCGATCATCTCGCCGGAGACTTCGCGGCTCAGGGTCTTGAGGTCGTCCACGATGACTGCGGCGGCTTTCTCGATTCCCTTTTTGATCATGTTGGGATTGGCGCCGGCCGTGACGTATTTCAGGCCTTCGGCAAAGATGGACTGGGCCAGAACTGTGGCCGTCGTGGTGCCGTCACCAGCCACGTCCGAGGTCTTGGACGCGACTTCCTTGACGAGCTGGGCGCCCATATTTTCCCACGGATCCTTGAGCTCGACTTCCTTGGCCACGGTGACGCCGTCCTTGGTGCTCGTGGGGGAGCCGAATTTCTTGTCCAGGATAACGTTCTTGCCGCGGGGGCCGAGCGTTTCCTTGACGAGGTTGCTGAGAATATTGACGCCCTTGAGCAAGCCTTGCCGGGCGTCGTCGCCGAGTATGATCTGTTTTGCCATGTCTGCTTCTCCTACTTCGTGATCACGGCCAGGATCTCGTCCTCGCGGACGATGACGAGTTCGACGTCGTCCACGGTGACTTCCGTGCCGCTGTACTTGCCGATCAGGACGGTGTCGCCCTTTTTGACCTGAAGAGCCACGGTCTTGCCCTCATCGGTCACGCGGCCCTTGCCGGCTTCGATGACTTCGGCTTCCTGAGGCTTTTCCTTGGCTGTGTCGGGGATGATGATTCCCCCCTTCTTCACTTCCTGCAGCTCAAGTCTCTTGAGCAGCACTCTGTCATACAAAGGTTGAACCTTCATATATGAACCTCCTTAAAGATTAGCAGTGAATTGCTGCGAATGCTAATATAGAACAAACTCCGGCGATTTGTCAAGAGGGGAATACAAATTTTTTAGCAGTTAAGCCGAAGGATTGCTAAATATTTCTTTTTTTCTTTGTTTTCAGTGTTTTAGATCGATTATGGAGCGTATTGCGATGGATGCCCAGAGCCTTGGCCGTCTTGGTCTTGTTGCCTTTGTATTTTCGGGCCGTCGTCTCCACATAGATTTTTTCAAATTCCCGAATGGAATCCTTGAGGCTCAGGTCGCGATCCACCATCTCCTGGATGATGATTTCCAGCTTCTGATGGAGGTTCAGGGCTTCAAATTTTTTGTCCATGTCCGGCCGGGCCTCCCCGGATTTTGTCGGTCGATTGGGTGAATGTCTCCCGGAGCCCCTGGGGAATCAGAAGGACAAGAGTTCGAACGGCATGATAACAGGGCGGCGCAAGTCGCGACGTCATCAGGGTGTTGCGGATCGGGGCATTGTGCCCGTCATCCAGAAGGAGAAGGGCCAAAACAACGACGCCCGAAATGAGAACGCCTTTAACGAGTCCAAGAGCCCCCCCGGCGGCATGATTGAGGAACCGGAGAGGGCCGATCATGGCCTTGCCGAGCAGCCAGCCGAGAAGCGATCCGGCGGCCAACACGGCGGCGAACACGGCCAGAAATCCGATGAAATGCCGCAGGAGGTCGGACGACACGAATCCCCGGATCAGGGAAGAGGCCGGCTTGAAATAGAGAACGGCCAGGACCAGCCCGGCGATGACGGAGGCCAATCCCACGATCTGCCGGACCAGCCCCTTGACAAGGCCCAGAACGAGCGTGATGACAAGAAGGGCCAGGATCATGACATCCAGCCAATTCACGGCGCCGTCCTTCTCTCCCTCAGGGCATCGACCATCCCGTAGACACCCTGTTTCACCCCGCCCAAAACCACGCGGGGCTTGATGCGGCCGTGAAAATCCGATCCCGCCGTGGCCACAAGGTCGAATTCCTCTGCCAAATCCCGAAAGAGGGCCGTCTGATCAGGCGTGTGATAGGTTGTATAGACCTCGAGCCCGGCCAGCCCTGATTCTTTGAGCGCCCAAAGATCATCGCGGGTCGTCCTCTGGAAATAGGCCCCGGGATGGGCCAGGACCGGAACGCCTCCCGTGGCCGGCGCCAGCGCCAGGACATCGACGAGAGCGATGTGATTTTTGGACACGTAGGCCGGTTTTCCCTCGGCGAAATAGTCCTGATAGAAATGATAAGGCGCGTAGGGTCTCCGGTCGGATTTGAAATACGCGGCCAGCCGCGAATCGGCGGTGCTCTCCGGTTTGTCCAGAAGAATTTGGGCGATCTTGACGCCGAGCGGCGGTACTCCGTCCGTGACCGCCCGGACTTCTTCCCAGGTCAACGGCAGTCCGATCTCCTGAAGCCGCGAGACTCGTTCCCGCGCCTCATGCTCACGGGCGACGGACATGCAGTCGACGATGTGGAAAACGGCTTCGCGCGTCCAATCGACAAAGGGCAGAAGGAGATGAAATTCTCTTTCATCGTAGAGCGTCGTGATCTCCATGCCCGGGATGACCTCCACGCCGGCCTCGTCTCCGAAAGCCACGGCTTCGGGATAGGCGGCGACGGAATCGTGATCGGTGATGGAAAGCGTCCGGAGACCAATGTCCGCGGCCATCCGGACAAGTTCGGCCGGAGAAAAATCGCCGTCACAACTCCGGTCGGAGTGAACGTGAAGGTCGACCCGGCCGCTCATGGAAGGTCGTCGTTTCCGGTGAGAAGCCGGTAAATCTCGATGTATTTCTCCGATGTCCGGGTGATGATGTTTTCGGGAAGCACGGGAGGTTCTGAATTCTTGTCCCAGTCCGTCGTCTCCAGATAGTCGCGGACAAACTGCTTGTCGAGACTGGGTTGGGACTTCCCGGGAGCATATTCGGCCAGCGGCCAGAACCGCGAGGAGTCGGGAGTGAAGATTTCGTCGATCAGGAGGATGTCGTTCCCGGCCAGCCCGAATTCGAACTTGGTGTCGGCGATGATGATGCCTTTGGAAATGGCGTGGAGGGAGGCTTTGGTGTAGAGTTCCAGACTCAGTTTCCGGAGCCGGGCGGCCAGGTCGGCGCCCACGGTTTTCTGCATCTCCTTGAAGGTGATGTTGATGTCGTGGCCGTGGTCGGCCTTTGTCGCCGGCGTGAAGATGGGCTCTTCCAGCCGATCGGATTCCTGCAGCCCTTTGGGAAGCTTGATGCCGCAGATTTTTCCGGATTCCTTGTATTCCTTCCAACCGGAACCCGAAACATAGCCCCGGACGACGCACTCGATCGGGATGACCTCGGTCCGGCGGACGAGCATGGACCGCTTGTCGAGGATGTCGCGAAACGGCTGGAGGATTTCGGGGAATTGCGCGGCTTCGGATTCGATGAGGTGGTTGGGACAAATGAGGGATGTGAAGTCAAACCAGAAGCGGGAAAGCTGAGTCAGAACACGGCCTTTATGCGGAATCAGGGAAGGCAGAACGAAATCGAAGGCCGAGACCCTGTCCGTGGCCACGATGAGCAGCTTGTCGTCGACTTCATAGACATTGCGGACCTTTCCCTTATTAAAAAGCGGGACACCTGTCAGATTCATTTCACCGATGGGTTTTTCCATAGTAGGAGAATCATAAGGAAAACGCGGATAAAATGCAAATCGGTTTCCGCGGTTTAGGCTCGGGGGAAGTCAATTTGCGTTATGGGCGATTTTCTGTGAGCCGCATTTTTCTTATTGAGGGGGAGACCGATGAGGTGGGTGGAGGCCGATGAAGTTGAGCATGCGGGCGGCGGGGTTGCGGTCGCGGCGCCAGGAGTGAAGGGCGGGCTCGCAGCGGGTGCAGAGATCGAGGGAGACGATATGGTCCGCGCCGAGGCCGGATTTCAACAGCTGTCGTTTGTTCGCCTCGTGGAGATCGAGAAAACTTTGCTCCGGGTTCGAAGGATGCGGGCGGAGAACATCCGGCAGCCCTGCGTCCCGGAATTCCCGGGCGACTTCGGTTCCGACTTCGTAGCAGGGTGTCCCGATGCAAGGCCCCAGCGCCGCGATTAAGGCGGCCGGGTCGGCTCCGAACCGCTCCGCCATGGCCTGAACGGCCTTCGCGGCGATGCCGAGACGCGTGCTTCTCCAGCCGCAGTGGACGGCCCCGACGGCACGGCGACGGGGATCGACGAGAAGGAGGGGAAGGCAGTCGGCCGTCTTGATCACAAGAAGAAAGCCGGGCGAGTCGGTGACCCAGGCATCTCCCTCGGGCGACTCGTCGGCGTCCGGGTCCGGTGTGCGGACGATATCCGTGTGGATCTGCCGGAGATAGACCGGACGGAAATCGCGCAAGGCTTCGCTTGAGGCGAAATCGTCCTCCGTCCAGGCCGCCGTCCCAAAGCCATGGACAAGCCAAGGGATGCCGTCAAGGCGGGGCACGCACAAGATTCGGTTCCGGTCAGGAGTCATTCGCGCCTCGCTTTCACTATCTTTTATACCACATGCCGTCCGTCCCGCGAATCCGGCACAAACCGCTTGCCTGCGGGAACTGGCGGGATTATCATGGGCGCATGAAAACTCTCGGCATTCTGGGCGGGATGGGACCCGAAGCCTCGGTCCGATTTCTCGAACTCGTCATCCGGAACACGGAAGCGGCGGGCGACAGGGACCACATCCCCGCCGTTCTCTACAGCCGTCCCCAGGTCCCCGACAGAACGGCGGCCATCCTTTATGGCGGGGACAGTCCCGCCCCCTGGTTGATTCAAGGCATCACCGCCTTGGAGGCGGCCGGAGCGGACATCCTGGTCATGCCCTGCGTCACAGCCCACCATTTCTGGCCTCAGGTCGCAGCCCGGACCCGGCGGCCTTTCGTCAACATCCTGGAAGAGGCCCTCCGAGAACTCCGGGAGATCCGGCCCGAAGTCCGCACGGTCGGTCTCCTGGCCACGACGGGAACCTTGATGTCCCGCGTCGTTCATGCCGTCTTCGAGCCGGCCGGATTGAAGATTCTGACACCTTCCGATAAGGATCAAGCACTGGTCATGACGGCGGTTTTCGGGAAAGACGGCGTTAAGGCCGGAACGATCGAAGGCCGTCCCCGCGATATCATCAGAGCCGCGGCCGGGAGGCTGATCGAAGCCGGCGCCGAGGCCGTCATGGCCGGCTGCACGGAAATTCCTCTCGTCCTCAGGGATGGCGACCTCTCCGTTCCTTTTGTCGAGCCTATGAGGGCCGGGGCCAGGGCCTGCATTCGTGAGGCCGGCGGGCGCCTCAAACCGCGCTCTCCTTGACATCGGACCCGGAGTCGGGGTATAAAGCCTTGTATTTTTTTCCAGGTGAGGAGGTGATTTTTTTGGCGTTCGTCATTTTGGACGAAGGCGAAAACCTCGAGGCCGCTCTGCGCCGCTTCAAACGGAAGGTCCAGCAGGAAGCCATCATCAAGGAAATCAAGAAGCATTCCGTGTTCTACAAACCCGGAGAGAAGCGGCGGATGAAAGCCGCCCAGGCGCGCAAGCGCATGAGACGGCGTCTCCGCAGAGAACGCGACTTCGAATACTGAGGGATTCTTTCTCCGGCCTGGAAACTTTTTCCTATCGCGGGGCAAAATTGAATTTTGGGAGCGTTTGCCATTCTCCCTGCATCTGAAGCATCGAAAGCCGTCGGGACGCGTAAACCCGATTGGCTCAAGGTCCGGCCGCCGTTCGGCCGGGATTGCTCCGAAGTCTCGGGACTCCTGAGGAAAAAGGGGCTCCACACGGTCTGCCGAAGCGCCCGATGTCCGAACATCGGCGAGTGCTGGTCCCAACAAACGGCCGCGTTCATGATCCTGGGCGATGTCTGCACCCGCACCTGCGCGTTTTGCGCCGTGGCCAAAGGATCTCCTGCGCCCCCCGATCCCGATGAGCCGGCCCGAACCGCCGATGCCGTCCGGACCCTCGGACTTCGGTATGCCGTCATCACCTCGGTGACGCGGGACGATCTGCCCGACGGGGGCGCCGGGCATTTCGCCGCGACGATTCGGGCCGTACGCAGGGCCTGTCCCGAAACGCGGATCGAGGCGCTGATCCCCGATTTCGGGGGCGATGCGAAGGCCCTGGAGACCGTACTCGCAGCCGGGCCCGATGCCCTCAATCACAATTTGGAAACCGTGGAATCCCTCTACCCGGCCATCCTGCGGCCCCTGGAAAACTATCGGAGATCCCTCGGGGTCCTAGCCGCGGCCGGGCGGCGGGGTGCCCTCGTCAAGTCGGGCCTTATGGTCGGACTCGGCGAATCCGAAGAGGACCTTCAGCGAAGTTTCGCCGACCTGAGATCGGCCGGGTGTGATCTGCTGACGATCGGCCAATACCTCAGGCCGTCAAAGGCTCATGCGCCCGTCGCGCGGTATTATCCTCCCGGCGATTTCGACCGGCTGCGGACCTCGGCCCTGACATTCGGATTTCGGGACGTCGCCTCCGGCCCGCTGATCCGGAGTTCCTATTTTGCGGAAAAACTCTTCCTCTCGTCGAAACGAAAGGCATGAATCATGCGCTATCTGGTGTTGACGGACATTCACGGCAATCTGGAAGCACTGAATGCCGTCCTCAAGACGGCGGCGCGAAAGAAAATCGACCGCACCCTCTGTCTTGGCGATCTCGTCGGTTATGGAGCATCGCCCAATGAGGTCGTGCAGAAAGTCCTCGGCCTCAAGCCCCTGTCCATCATCCGGGGCAACCACGACAAGGCCGTCTGCGATCTCGACACCATCCAGACCTTCAATCCCATTGCCGCAGCGGCCATCGAGTGGGCCAAGACAAACATAAAAAAACACAATCTCGAACTCCTGGCCGCTCTGCCGCGGGGTCCCGAGATCGTCGACGGGGATGTTTCCGTCTGCCACGGAGCACCCTTCGACGAGGACTACTACATCTTCGGAGAAGGCGACGCCATGGAGGCCTTCGATTATTTCCGGACCCCGGTCTGCTTTTTCGGGCACACCCATTTCCCGTTCGTCTACGCCCGGCACAATCATTCGGCCGAAGGGACGCTCATCGAGGGGGAAGCCACCGAAGTGAAACTGGAAAAAGACAAAGCTTATCTCATCAATCCCGGTTCGGTCGGCCAACCCCGGGACCGCAACAGCAAGGCGGCCTTCGCCGTCTATGATTCGCAGACGCGGATCGTCAATTTTTATCGTGTCGACTACGAAATCGAGATGACTCAGGATAAGATTCTCAAGGCCGGACTGCCTTCGGCGCTGGCCGAACGGCTGAGCCTGGGCATTTAGGACGCCGTGAGAATTGTCATTCTCAATACCCACTCCGTTCTCAACACGGGCGACGCGGCCATCGTCAAAGCCCAGCTCGATTTTGCAAGAGAGGTTTATCCGGGAGCGGATATCGCCCTGACCTCGCGAACGGCCTCCCTCGACAGGATCGCTTACGATGCCTGGAATGTCGATGTCTTCCCGCCCCTTTTTCCCGCGCCTTCGGCTTATTCCGGTCGACCGGGAAAGACGGCCCGGTTGTTGACCGAGACGGGAAATCCGGCCGCCAAGTTGCGTCTCCTGAAGTGTCTTTCGACCGCCGATCTCGTCATCGGCAGCGGCGGGGGATATTTCTGGACCGGGCGAAAACGCCTGCCGGGACCGATGTTTCTCCAGAACATTCTCCACGTGAAAATCGCATCCTGGATGAAAAAGCCCCTGATTCATTTTCCCCAATCGTTCGGCCCCTTGGACGGCACGGCCGCCCGCCGTCTTCTGAAAAACGCTCTGGGGGGACGGGGCGTCCGGAAAATCTTCGCCCGCGAAGACGAATCCCACGCATTTCTTTGCAAGCTTCTGGCCGGGTCACCGGGTCGGAACCGGGTCGGAATATGCCCTGATGCCGTTTTTCTCGAGCCCCCGATTGAGCCGAGGCGGCCGAGGGATCGGTCACGCCCTTTGATCGCGGTCACCCCGCGCCGGTGGAGTTTTCCCAACCTGCCCCGCCGGGATGCCCGGGATCGAAGCCGGGCTTATCTGGCGGCTCTGGAAAAAGCCTGCAGCGAAATCGTCCGGAGACTTGATGCCTCAATCCTGGTTCTTCCCTGGGTCCGCGGACCCGGCCGTTTCGAGGATGATCGGGAGATTGCGCGGCGCCTTTACCGGCGTTTATGCACGGTCCTTCCCGAAAACCGGGCGATCTACGGAGGAGGAGCGGCAACGGATCCGCCCGACGCTGTTATGGACCGTCTGGCTCGCGCCGATCTGGTCATCGCCACCCGATTCCATTCCGCGCTTCTGGCCCTTCTCCGGGGAATCCCCGTCGTCTCCATCGGTTACCAGCCAAAAAGCTCTTCCACTCTTCGGTCTTTGGGTTTGCAGAAATATTCCCTGGACATCGGGGATCTTTCGCCGGAACGAATCTCCGGATTGGCTGCCGAGGCCCTGGCCGAAGCCGGGGACATATCCGACAGGATGCGCGCCGCCACAGAGAAGCTTCGCATGGAAGCCCGAACCAAACTCAAAGCCGGAATGGCTGTGGCATGCGGACGGGAGACCCTGTGAAGATTCTCCTCGTCAACAAGTTCTTCTATCGCAAAGGCGGAAGCGAAACTCTGTTTTTCGACACGGCCGAACTGCTGCGGCGACACGGCCACGAAGTTCGTTTTTTCTCCATGAGTCATCCCCGGAACGAGACTCATCCGGATTCCCGATACTTCATGTCCCCGATCGATTTCGACCGCCTGAAAGGCCCGAGTGCCAAGCTGAAAGCCGCCGGCCGGATTCTCTATTCCCTGGAAGCGCGCCGGAAAATCGAGGCTCTGATCCGCCGAGCCCGTCCCGATGTCGCCCATCTCCACAATATCCACCGCCAGATCTCTCCCTCCATTCTCCATGGGCTCCGCCGGTACGGTATTCCGACGGTCATGACCCTTCACGACTATCAGCTTGTCTGCCCGGCCTACATTTTGCTGAGCGGCGGACAGCCCTGTGACCGGTGCCGCGGCGGCCGCTATTACCATGGCGTTCTCCGGCGATGTCTCAAAAACTCCGCGGCCGCCGGCTTTCTCGGCGCCGCCGAGGCGGTTTTTCATCGCACTGTTCTCGGCATTTTCCGCAATGTCGATCTCTTCATCAGCCCAAGCCTCTTTCTCATCCAACAATTTCGTTCCATGGGATTCCGCGGCCGGATCCGCCATCTTCCCAACCTCTTCGACCCGGGACCGCCTCCCGAAAGCTCAATCCCCGCGGAAAAAACACTCGTCTTCGCCGGCCGTCTGTCGACGGAAAAAGGAGTCGGTCTCCTCCTCGAAGCCGTTCGGAACGTCGAGGTTACGGTCAAAATCCTCGGCGACGGTCCGGAAAGGACGGCGCTCGAAAGGACGGCCCGGACTCTCGGCCTAACCAACGTCGCTTTCCTCGGACACCAGCCAAGGGAACGGGTTTGGGAAGAAATCCGAAGGTCCCTGGCCATCGTCGTTCCTTCGATATGGCCGGAAAACAGCCCTTATGCCGTCGTTGAAGCTTTCGCTCTGGGCAAACCGGTTATCGGCGCCTTCGTCGGCGGCATTCCCGAATTCGTACGCAACGGGGAGACGGGACGGCTTTTCAAGTCAGGATCGGCCTTCGATCTTCAGAGGTCGATCTTGTCTTTTCTCGAAAATCCTGAAAGAATACCCGTCATGGGAAAAAACGCCCGGAAGTTCTCCGAAGAGCATTTCCATCCCAACCGGCACTACGACGGCCTCATAACCGCCTATCGTTCGGCTGCGGAGAACCGCCGGTGAAACTCCAGGCTGCGGTCATCACGACCTATGCCTGCCACAGCCGCTGCACGATGTGCGGCATATGGAAACATCGCATCGATGAAAGGGAAGACATTCGTCCAATCGTTCTCGAGCGGCTTCCCGAGCTGTCGTTTTGCAATATCACAGGGGGAGAGCCGTTTCTCCGAAAAGACATCGGGGACATCGTCGCCGTCCTCAAGAAAAAAGCCCGGCGCATCGTTGTCTCCACAAACGGTTATCTGACCGACCAGATCCTTTGCCTGGCGCGAAATCATCCCGACATCGGTTTTCGGATCAGCCTGGAAGGCCTTCCCAAACGAAACGACGAGCTTCGCGGGATGGCGGACGGTTTCGACCATGGTCTGAAAACGCTTCTGGGTCTCATGGAACTGGGGCTGAAGGACATCGGACTTGC